>JAFWQX010000170.1 GCA_017508875.1 Clostridia bacterium
GACCGCGAAGTAAAAGACAGCGCCGCAGAAAACAGACTTTAAAATGTTTGAGAAATTGCCGCCATGATACGCCTTGAGGCCGGCAAACTCAAGCCGGAGCATCCTCAATTGTCTAAAAAAAATCACGAAACCAGGAAAAGAACCAATAAATTGACTCCGCGGCGTACAAGTGATATACTTTGTAACGTCGGGGGAAATGACCTTGTACGGCATTCTGAGAAAACCGGTGCATGCTCCCCGGACGCACGGCGGCAGTTAAAAAGAAGCACGGAAGCGCCGCGTGCAGTTTATTTGTGCGACGTTTTGCGACGTTTTTGAAAGGAAGGAAATAAAGATGGAAATTAAAGTTGAACGGATCAAAACCCCTAAAGCAAAACCTGAAGATCAGACCAAGCTGGGTTTCGGTAAAATTTTCACGGATCATATGTTCATAATGGACTATGATAAGGGTCAGGGCTGGCACGACGCAAGGATCGTTCCGTACGGACCGATATCCCTCGATCCTTCCGCAATGATATTCCATTACGGACAGGGCATTTTTGAAGGAATGAAGGCATACAGAACGCCCGACGGACGCACGCTTCTTTTCAGACCTCAGAAGAATTTTGAACGCGCAAACATATCAAACGAGCGCCTCTGCATTCCTCCGATCGACGAAGAATTCGCGCTCGAAGCGCTTAAAGAACTTGTCCGCATCGATATCGACTGGGTGCCAACGAATCCCGGAACGTCGCTGTACGTAAGACCGTTTATAATTGCCGTTGACCCGCAGCTCGGCGTACATCCCGCGAACCACTATATGTTTATGTTTATATTGTCACCGGTCGGAGCGTACTATCCCGAAGGCCTTAATCCTGTAAAGATCTACGTGGAAGATGATTACGTACGCGCTGTTAAAGGCGGTATCGGCTTCGCTAAAACTCCCGGTAACTACGCCGCGTCCATCCGTGCACAGGAAAAAGCTGCCGAACTCGGATACACTCAGGTGCTGTGGCTCGACGGCGTTGAGCGCAAATATATCGAGGAAGTTGGTACGATGAACGTGTTCTTCAAGATCGACGGCACCGTGGTCACTCCCGCCCTTAACGGCAGTATTTTAGCCGGCGTTACGAGAGACTCCGCGATCCAGTTGCTTAAGAGTTGGGGGATGAAAGTCGAAGAGCGCAGGCTCGGCATCCAGGAAGTGTACGACGCATATCAGGCCGGGAAACTTGACGAAGTCTTCGGCACGGGTACCGCGGCCGTCATTTCTCCTGTGGGCGAACTCAACTGGGAAGGCCACGTAATGAAGATCAACAACGGCGAGATCGGCCCTGTATCCCAGAAGCTTTACGATTCGATCACCGGCATACAGTCGGGCAGGCTCCCTGACACGATGGGATGGACGGTCGAAGTCTAAACCGGAAGTATAATCAACATCATGGGAGTATTAAACACGAACATCGCGAAACTGAATATCAGGATCAGCCACGAATACGCTTATATCGAACGCATCTGCAGGAGATATTTAAGCGGTATTGACGCGGCAGAATTTGATAATAGTATCGATATCGACGTATCGGTAAACGAAGAAGACCTTAACGCGGAGAAGCCTTTGTTATCTGCCGCAAACGGTTCGGGACCGCATCCTGCGATGGTCGAAGCGATGGCAATATTCCGGAAGATCGCCGAGGCACTGCCTGATTTCGACTGCTTTCTGATGCACGGATCTGCAGTCGCCGTAGACGGGCAGGGCTATATGTTCACGGCGCCTTCCGGAACCGGTAAATCCACGCACGTTTCGCTGTGGCGCGAACTGTTCGGCGAAAGGGCAGTGATGGTCAACGACGATAAGCCTTTCATACGCTTGTCTGACGACGGCATCTACGTGTGCGGAAGTCCTTGGAACGGAAAGCACGGGCTGGGCGAAAATATATGCGTCCCATTGAAAGCGATCTGCTTTTTAAACCGCGGGGAAAAGAACAGCATCGGCCCTGTAACAGCTCACGATGCGTTCCCTTCGCTCCTGCGCCAGATATACAGGCCCGCAGATCCTGCGGCGCTCGAAAAAACGATCAGGCTTATTGACCGGGTTTCGACAGAAACGGGGTTATACAAGCTCTACTGCAATATGGAACCGGAAGCGGCAGCAATATCCTACGCGGGTATGAACGGCTGACTCCGGGACGATCTAAATAAACGGAAACGGGTTGTAGATTATGAAACTTAAAAAGCAATTTATCACGTACGACAAAGGCGACGAGCACATTACCGTAAGTACGGGCGGATCCGGATTCAACGGGATGATCAGGGGAAACAAAACCGCCGGAACGATCATAGAGATGCTGAAAAAAGAAACGACGCGCGACGAGATCGTTGACGCCATGTTCGAACAGTTCGACGCGCCGAAGGAAGTTATTGCCGCCGACGTGGATAAAATAATCGAAAAACTGCGTGGTATAAACGCGCTGGAGGAATGAGCGGGCGTGGGAGAAACAAAACCTTCGTTCGAAGAATATCTTGAGAGTAACGGGACTTTGACCTATTCGAACGTCGGCGTCAGTATGATGCCGCTTCTGAAGCAGGGAAGAGACCTGTTTACTTTAGTTAAGCTAAAAGAAGGAGAACGTGCGAAAAAGTACGATACGGTGCTTTACCGCAGACCGCCCGACAGGCACGTGCTGCACCGCGTCATAAAGGTGCTGCCAGACGGTTACGTTATCCGCGGCGATAATTGCGTGAAAAAAGAATACGGCATCACCGATTCCGACATGCTCGCCGTAATGACCTCGTTCGTGCATCGCGGAAAAGAGCACAGCGTAAGCGAGCGCGGCTACCGCTTTTATTCACGTTTTATCGTCTTCATCCATCCGCTCGTGAGCCTCAAACTGCGGGCCAGAAGTTTTCTCGGCCGCGTTTACCGCAGATTATTCAAAAAAAGTGCGTCTGCCGGCAGCCGCGGAGGAAAGGGAGGCGCAGGCGGGCAATGAGAAAATCAGGCATTCTGATGCATATTTCTACTCTGCCCGGCGACTGGTCGTGCGGCTCGTTCGGCGCGGAGGCAATGGCTTTCGTTGACCTCCTTTACGATGCCGGCTTTTCGATGTGGCAGACGCTTCCTTTTAACTGGCCTGACGTAAACGGTTCTCCCTACAAATCGCTTTCGGGCTTTGCCGGGAATCCGTTCTTTATCGATCTGCCGACGCTCTATAAAAAAGGCCTTATCACGGCCGCAGAGCTCGCCGGGGCGAAGCAGGAGTCTCCATACCTGTGCGAGTATGAACGGCTCTTTAAAGAGCGTTTAACGCTGCTTATGAAGGCTGCGGCGCGTGTACCGGAGAATCAGCGTGAGGAAATCGACGCACGCATACGTAAAATGCCAGAGCTCTACAATTTCTGCCGCTTTATGACGGAGCGCGAGAGTTCAGAAGCGGATGGCGAAAACAAGTGTGCCGCCGGCGCAGAACTGTTTTTCGCCCACGAATTCATACAATACGAATTCCTCGAAGAATGGCTCGCGGTAAAGGCTTACGCAAATTCAAAAGGAATAGAGATCATAGGTGATATACCGATATATACCGACCTGGATTCCGCTGACGTTATGGCACACCCGGAGGTGTTCATGCTTGATCCCGAAACAGGAAAGCCTGAGGCGGTAGCGGGAGTCCCGCCGGATTATTTCGCCAAAGACGGACAGCTCTGGGGCAATCCTTTATATAACTGGGACAACATGAGGTCGGACGGTTTTTCGTGGTGGAAGGCGCGCATACGCCATCAGCTTACGCTTTTCGACGGCGTGAGGATAGATCATTTCCGCGGCTTTTCGGCGTTCTGGGCGGTTCCTGCGGGTGCGGAAACTGCGAAGGAAGGGCGCTGGATCAAAGGCCCGGGGAAGGAATTCGTGGAGGAACTGAAGAAAGAGGCGGGAGGCAGGCTCATCATTGCCGAAGACCTCGGCGATATTGACGACGACGTACGTGAATTGCTTCGCGATACCGGGCTTCCGGGAATGCGTGTGTTCCAGTTCGCATTCTTGTCCGACGCAAACCCGCATCTTCCGCATAACTACCCGGAAAACGTTGTCGCTTACTCCGGCACGCACGATAACAACACGCTGCTGGGGTACATATTTGATATGAGTGATACGGACAGGGCCCGCATGCTCGACTACATAGGCTACCCAGGATCGGACGGAAAGTACGCCTGCCCGTACATTATAAAGACGCTGATGCGCTCGGCGGCGGAACGCGTCATATTCCCGATACAGGATCTTCTGGAGTACGGTATGGATACGCGTATGAATACTCCGGGAAAGGCCGCGGGGAACTGGGCGATACGCTTCACAAAAGAGCAGCTTGCGCTTATTGACCGCGCCTACTGGAAAAGGCAGAACGGGATGTACGGGAGAGGTGAGAGTTAAGAGTTTAGAGTTAAGAGGCGAACCGAGTGATGACACGAATTTTGGGTCTCATGCGAACCCCGGAATTGGTTCGCATTTCGGTCAAAGCACGAACTGGATGATGACACGAATTTTGGGTCTCATGCGAACCCCGGAATCGGTTTGCATTTCGGTCAAACAAAATTCTTAGCCATTCACTCGGCTTCGCATAAGTTCAAATGGAGTTTAGGGAGTTTAGAGTTATGAGTTAAGAGTTAAGAGTTCAGAGTTCAGAGTTATGAGTAAACTACCCGCCTTTCAGGCGGTGCATATATAAGAAAGAAGGATTTATATGGCAAAGAAACAATTTAAGACTGAATCGAAGAAACTTCTGGATATGATGATCAATTCCATCTATACCCATAAGGAAATCTTCCTGCGCGAACTTATCTCTAACGCCAGCGACGCTATAGATAAGCTCTACTTCCGCTCGCTCACCGACAGCAGCGTCACGCTTCTGCGTTCTGATTACGAGATCAGGATCACGCCGGACAAAGAAACCCGGACGCTCGAGATCAGGGACAACGGCATCGGTATGACAAAGGACGAGCTGGAGAATAACCTCGGCACGATCGCGCGCAGCGGTTCTTTCGAATTCAAAAACAGAGATGAAAAAGGCGGAGAAGGGGCCGATAAAAAGGCCGAAAATCCTGATATTGATATCATCGGCCAGTTCGGCGTGGGTTTCTATTCCGCGTTTATGGTAAGCGATCTCGTAACCGTTGAAAGCCGCGCGTGGGGAAGCGACGAAGCATACTGCTGGAAATCCTCCGGCGCCGACGGATACAGCGTTGACCCGTGCGAGAAGGACGAGCCCGGCACTACCGTTACGCTTCATTTAAAAGCTGACGGAGACGGCGAGAATTACGGTGAGTTCCTTGACGAGTGGAAGATCCGCGAACTGGTGAAAAAGTACAGCGATTACATCCGTTATCCGATCCGTATGGAGGTTACCAAGTCCCGCAAGAAAGAAGGCAGTCCTGACGATAAGCCCGAGTACGAAGACTACACCGAGGATGAGACCCTGAACACTATGGTGCCCATATGGAAGAGGCCGCAGGATCAGGTCACTGACGATGAGTACAATGATTTTTACCGCAATAAATATTACGATTACGAGGCTCCGCTTAAGGTGATCCGCCAGAAGACGGAAGGCCTTTCGAGTTTCGAAGCGCTCCTGTTTATCCCTGCGCACGCTCCGTTTGATTATTACAGCCGCGAGTATGAAAAAGGGCTCCAGCTTTATTCCAGCGGCGTGCTTATTATGGACAAGTGCAAGGAACTGCTGCCAGATTACTTCAGCTTCGTACGCGGACTTGTTGACAGCGCCGATCTTTCGCTGAATATTTCGAGAGAGATGCTGCAGCACGACCGCCAGCTTAAGGCTATTGCCCGCGCCGTCGAGAAGAAGATCGTCGCCGAGCTTACAAAGATGCTTGAGAATGACCGCGAGAAGTACGAACAGTTCTTTAAGGCCTTCGGGCGCCAGCTCAAGTACGGCCTTTATATGGATTACGGCGCGCATAAGGACGTGCTCCAGGATCTGCTTTTGCTGAA
>JAFWQX010000171.1 GCA_017508875.1 Clostridia bacterium
ATCACTGCGCAAATAGTCATTATGATTATTTCAAGCATATTATGTTTTACTTTGTGTGTTTGCCTTTTGTCTGTTAGTTCTTCAAAATATTGCTTTATCATTTGTATCACCCGTATGAAGGATATACATTATTGCAGTTCCTTTGTCAAGTTTTTTCATGCGTGAGCCCTGTGCTCATTCTCCATTTGCATTACGCAAAACAAAATGATAAAATAAACTTACGTCTTTGTGCCTAAAAAAAGACACAAATATGTGTTAATATTACTTTGGCGAAAAGCCGAAGAAAAACAGATACCCCGGAGGTATTGCCCAGATGATCGAGATCAGAAATCTCACAAAAAAATACGGACAGTTCACTGCGCTTGATAACGTCTCGTTCGACGTTAAGAAAGGCGAGATAATGGGCTTTCTCGGCCCCAACGGCGCAGGAAAATCGACCACGATGAATATTTTGACCGGCTATATGCCCTGTACCTCTGGAACGGTCAAAGTCGGCGGCTTCGAGATCATGGAAAATCCGAAAGAAGTAAAAAAGCAGATCGGATATCTGCCGGAGATCCCGCCGCTTTACGTCGATATGACGGTCGAAGAATATCTCAAATTCATATTTGAACTCAAATCAGTGCCGCTTTCACAGCGCAAAAGGCAGATGGATGACATACTCTACCTTGTGAAGATCGGCGATATGAAAAAAAGGCTCGTAAAGAACCTTTCCAAAGGATACAAGCAGCGCGTAGGATTCGCTCAGGCGCTGGTGGGAAACCCGCCGGTACTTGTGCTCGATGAACCCACGGTCGGACTCGACCCCGGCCAGATCGTTGAAATAAGGCGGCTCATATCGTCATTGAGACACGACCACACGATAATACTCAGCACACATATATTGTCCGAAGTCAACGCCGTGTGCAGCTCCGTCGTAATGATAAACCGCGGAAAAATTGCCGCCAGCGGAAGCGTATCGGAATTCACCGCGTCGGAAGGCTCGGTAAACAAATTTGTTGTCAGCGTCGTCGGAAACAAATCGACCATACAGAAGACGATATCGGAAGTCAGCGGCGTGCGCAACGTCACGTTTATGCGCGTCGATAAAGACGCATCGCTGTTCACGGTAGAATCTGCGAAAAACGTTGACATACGCAGACCGATGTTCAACGAACTTGCCAGAGCCTCGCTTCCTATAATTGAACTGAGGCCGGTGGGCAGGTCAATGGAAGAAATATTCATTGACATTGTGAACAACGATAAAGCGGCCGTCAATGCCGACAGTAAGGAATAAGGGGGTGCGGCTCGATGAGAACAGTTTATAAAAGGGAAATGGGAGCCTACTTCCGTTCTCCGGTGGCATATACGATAATCGCGGTGTTTATGCTGATGGTAGGTCTGTTTTTCTGGGTAAGAAACCTGCTTTACGCGTCAACGGATTTCTCCGGCGCGCTTTCGATGACTTCGACGTACCTCACGTTCATGATGCCGATACTGACAATGAAACTGCTCGCTGACGAGCGCCGCAGCGGCACCGAAGTGCTCCTCCGCACGTCTCCCGTACCCATGTGGAAGATCGTGGTAGGAAAATATTTTGCCGCGCTCACGCTCTACGCCATAATGGTATCGCTTACCGCGATATATCCGATAATAATGACGTTCCTTTCCGAAAACGGAGTCCCGGCCGGTAAAACGTTCGGCGGCTACGTCGGATTCTTCCTGCTCGGGGCAACGTACCTGGCGATCAGCCTTTTTGCTTCTTCCTTTACGGAAAGCCAGGTTGTCGCTGCCGTTTCGGGCATCGTCGCGCTGCTGGTGCTCTATTATCTGCAGTCGATCGGGGCAACGATCGGAGGTACTTTCGGTTCTATACTTCAGTGGCTTTCTCCGCTGAAGCGCTATTCCGATTTCTCTCTGGGCGGGTTCAATATCGCTTCGCTCGTTTTCTATATCACGTTCTCCGGAATGATGGTATTTATGTCCGTGCTCAACGTCGAGCGCAGACGCTGGCAGTGAGGGGGTGTGCGCGATGAAGAAGAACAACGATCAGCTTGCTGATAATGCTGCTGATAATGCTGTTGAAAATAAAAAAGGACTGTTTTCGCAAACGCTGCGCAGACGCTTCCGCTTCGGATCGAATATGATAGTGATGGCGATACTGGTCATCGTCGTATTCGTTGTCCTTAACCTTGTTCTGGAACGCTTTTCCACGCCCTTAACGCTGGACCTCACTTCTGAAAAACTGTACTCTATCGGGGACGTAACGAAGAAGAGTATGGAGAGCCTTGAAAAGGACGTCGAAATAATTGCCCTCTACGACCGTGTAAAAGGCGAAGCGGACACAAATAAAGTCGCGGTGATCAAAGTACTTGACCTTTACGAACCGTTCGAAAAAATAAAAGTATCGTACGTTGACCCCGACTCGCATCCGAGCTTTATCCTCGATACCGTTGGTCCGATCAACGCGGGCTCTTACTCCGCGGGCGATTATATCGTCAAATGCGGTGAAAAAACGCGGCGTATCTCCGCTTCCGAAATGTACGTGACGACGTACCAGACGTATGGCAGTTTCTATTCCTACGAGGTTCAGAGCGGCATGCAGGCGGAGCGCAAACTCACCACGGCGGTGCTGTACGTGACCGCTGACGTTTCTCCCGTTGTCTACTACGTGACAAATCACGGTGAAGAAGATATAAGCAACTTCTCCATGCTGCTCACTTACATAGAAGGCCTGGGCTGCGACGTTAAAGAACTCAATATGAATAAGATCTCCGAGATGCCTGAAGACGCGGCGGTCGCAATATTTATGGGCCCGAAAGCAGACATAAGTCCGGCCGAGGAAGTAATGGTCCAGCAATGGCTCGAACAGAAGGGCGGACAGCTCGCTGCAGTAGTAGACCCGATGCAGAGCGGCACCGAATTCGCGAATCTGAACGAGCTGCTTTCTAAAATGTACGGTCTTACGCTTAACAACGATCAGGTCTCCGACGATACAAGGCGCATAGCATCCGCGGCGAACGCGTTCTCGTTCCAGGGTGTATCCGTATCGAACGGACCGATAGAGAATTCGAGCGTTTATCCTCTGGGAATATTCAATTCGCGCTCGATAACTGTACAGAACATAAATGAATCCACGTCGGGCATCACGCATTATCCGATAATGCAGACGTACGCAACAGCCGTATCTACCGAAATAATCGGAGGCGCGAAGAGCGCTCCCGGCATATTTACTGTAGGCGCCGCTGCAAAGAATGTTAATTATAACAAAGTGACCAGAGCGGCTGTGTTCGGGTCAACGCTCGCTTTTTCCGACGAGTATTACGCGCTTTACGGTTCGTATACG
>JAFWQX010000172.1 GCA_017508875.1 Clostridia bacterium
TACGGCCGCAATTGGAAAAAGACAGAGCTGCGGCCGTACGAATTGCTCATTTAGACGGCCGCAAAAAGGGAAAAGGAGGAATGCGGCCGTACTACCCACCTCACCAATACGGCCGCAAATGGAAAAAGACAGAGCTGCGGCCGTGCGAATTGCTCATTTAGACGGCCGCAAAAAGGGAAAAGGAGGAATGCGGCCGTACTACCCACCTCACCAATACGGCCGCAATTGGAAAAAGACAGAGCTGCGGCCGTGCGAATTTCTCATTTATACGGCCGCAATTAGGGTAGAGGCGGAATGCGGCCGTACACTCCACCTCACCAATACGGCCGCAATTGGAAAAAGACAGAGCTGCGGCCGTACGGAGCAACCGCAGCGGTAAAATCGAGGTTTTGTGTGCCATGCGGGCGCTGTCTCTGGGCCGAAGACGGCGCCCGCTAGTTACTTGCTCATAACTCATAACTCTGAACTCTAAACTCTTAACTCAACAGATTTCTCGATTTCCGCTGAGCAGTTGACGCGCCCTTCGCGTATATCTATAATATAAAGCATTGACGCCGTAAACAACATTGACGGCGCACGTTTTTTCATTACGGAGGTGTCAATATGGAGATCCGGGCTTCGTCCAGGCGCGATATGGAGACCGCAAAAGAGTTTTCGTACGTTGTCAATTTCAGATCGACCAGTCCTCTCAGTACCGTTATTTTTCTGGCCGTCGTTTTCCTGAGTACCTGGGCGGTTTCTGCTTTTATACTTTTCAAATTGTACTCTTCCGGCAGGGCAGGATCATTCCCCGTTTTTCTTATCTATATGGTAATGGCTTTTGTTTTGCTGTTGTTTCTTTACGCTATTCTTGCTTATTTCAAAATGCCGAAGCGGCAATACGAGTTTTTCGGGTACAGCAAAGATGCCGAGATAAGTTATTTGTTTGAAGACGACACGGTCACCGAATACGAAAATACACAAAACAGCAGCGGAAATACCACTATTAACTACGCGACTTTGAAAAAAGTGTACGAATCAACCAAAAGATTGTACATTTATATTGACAAAGTGCACGTTCTTATCGTCGATAAGTCGACAATAACCGGTGGCAGCGTCGATGAGCTTCGCGATAAGCTCAGGGACGCTGTCGGAAAAAACTATTTGGTGTGTAAAAGCTGAACTTTAAGAACCTGATCACTCGGCTCCGGCGGCGATGGTCACTCCGGCGCTCGCTCCGAGCCTGTCCGCGCCCGCCTCTATAAGTTCACAGGCTGCTTCATATGTGCGGATCCCGCCGGACGCTTTCAGTTTAACGTGCGGCGTAAGGCCAGCCCTTTCGAGGCAGTTAAGCGTATCGCGCATAAGAGCGATGTCGGAAGGCGTTGCCGCTCCGCCCGAAAAGCCGGTGCACGTCTTAACAAAATCCGCTCCGGACAACGCCGCGATCCTTGTTGCCCGCGCTTTTTCTTCGTCCGTGAGCAGCCCCGTCTCGATTATCACTTTCAGCACTTTGCCCTTGCACGCCTCGCGCACGGCCTTGATATCGTATGCGGCAAACTCATCGCGCCGTTCCTTAACCGCGCCGACGTTGATGACCATGTCGATCTCGTCCGCCCCTTCGCGCACTGCGTACAATGTTTCGAATACTTTTACTTCGGTCGCGCATGCTCCGAGCGGGAATCCGATGACAACACAGCATTTTACGCCCGTTTCTTCTTTTCCTTTCAGCAGTTCGCGGCAAAGCGGCAGGAACGCCGTGTTTACGCACACGCTTGCGAAGTGATATTCCTTCGCCTCCGCGCATAATTTGCGTATGTCCGCCTCTGTCGCCTGCGGCTTCAGCGCCGTGTGGTCGATCATCGCACAGATCTGCTCTCTCCCAACAGCCTTCTCATTCCTTTCACACATACCAAAACACCTCTATTATTTAATATCCATTTGCAATTTGCCACTTGCAACTTGCCACTTGCAATCAATCATTCGTCACGTCCCCGTTCCCGTCGATCGGGATCTTCTCCCCGAGATACGTCGGTTCCGGCTTGAAAATTGACGCAAAAAAATCCTTGCACCGCGCCAGGACCTCGCGCAGATCCCTCTGCGTCTGCCCTCCGTACGTATGATAATCGGAGGCAACGCCGTATGCTTCGATCCCGAATCGCTCGGCGATATACAGCGCGCGGTACAGGTGGTATTCCTGCGTCACGATTATCACCCTTTTCGCCCCGAAGATCTCCTTCGCGCGGTATACCGTCTCATACGTCGAAAACCCGGCGTGATCCATAAAAACGTCCTCCGAAGGCACACCGTGCGCCACAGCATACGCCTTCATCGCGTTGACCTCGTCATAATCCTTGCGCCCGTGATCGCCGCTCATTAGCAGCTTCGGCGCCGCCCCTGCGTCGTAAAGTTCAACTCCGCGCCTGAGCCGGTCGGCAAGCATCCCGCTCAGAGTGTTGTCGCTATGCACAAGGCAGCCGGGTACGATCACGCAGTCAATATCCTCAAGCTTTGCGGCTTCTTCGGCGCTGACAATGCGTTTGCCGGCGCTTCTCTTGACGCGAAAGTTTATGATAAACACACCCAATATGCTGAGCAAGGTCAACGCCGCAAGAGCAATAATGATGATTTTAAAAGGCCTTTTCATGGATAGTTCTAACCACTTTTTCTTTAGTATTCTTCGCTCAGATGCTTTTCGAGATCTCTAGCTCCGTACATAATACGAATGATGTTTACCTCATTATTTTCTTCATTTACATTTGGTAAAGCACAAGAAAGTTTTTGACAAGAAGCTTACGCAATCCTCGACTTCTCCACGGCTCGTTCTCATACAGCGCATTACGTATCGGAAAGTATTCAAGCGTATGCACAGCGACAATGATGGTCTCATACAATTTCTCCGCCGTCAGAGGTTCTTGCAGGTTAAACGCGATATATTCGTAGATTTCTTCCAGGTCGTCCCGTGCTTTTGCGGCATAGAAGATGTCATATCTCATAAATTAAACCTGCTTTTCATATGTGATTCTACTTCGGCGGAAGAATAGACCCTGCCTGATTCCACATCATCAAAGCCTTTCTGGATCTCAGCGTCTAGCTGTTCTTTTGTACGCTCTCCGTGTGCAAGCGGACGGCGTGGCGGAAGCTTCATGTCAAAAGGGATACCGTTATGTATCACGATCTGTCGCAGAAACATACCAATTGCATTTGACATCGGAATGCCGAGCTCTTCCAGAATCTCTTCTGCCTGTTCTTTTACAATAGGATCTACCCTCGTATAGATGTTTGCTGTTCTTGCCATAACATGCACCTCTTTCTTTAAATCCCACACTATTGTATCATATTTGATTGCGAACAGCAAGCGTTTTGCAAAAATGGGAGGCGTTAACCTCCCGCTTTTCTTCCTTTTGTTCAATTCAATCTGCCTGTCATTTGTAATTTACCACTTGCCACTTGCCATTTGCCATTTGCCACTTATCACTTGCCACTTTCAACTTGCCACTTGCCACTTACCACTTGCCACTTTCAACTTGCCACTTATCACTTGCCACTTTCAACTTGCCACTTTCAACTTGCCACTTGCCACTTATCACTTGCCACTTTCAACTTGCCACTTGCCACTTGCAATTTCCAATCATCCCCTGACCTGCCCGTTGCCGTTGATCAGATACTTCACGGTCGTAAGCTCCTTGAGCCCCATCGGCCCGCGGGTATGCAGCTTCTGATTGCTGATGCCGATCTCCGCGCCAAGCCCGAACTCGAACCCGTCCGTAAAGCGGGTCGAAGCATTGACGTACACGCACGCGGCATCGATCGAAAGCTGGAACTCGGACGCTGCATTGTAATCACGCGTCACGATCGCTTCGGAATGGTGAGTGGTATAAGTGGAAATGTGCTCGATCGCCTCTTCAAGCGAATCCACGACTTTTACCGCCAAAATAAGGTCGTCATATTCGGTCGCCCAGTCGGTCTCCGTGGCATCCTTAAGGGTTCCCGCATCGAAACCGGCGGCGGTCAATATCTTTTTACTCTTTTCGCACACGCGCAGTTCGACGTTCCGGGCGATAAGCTCGCGGCAGATCCGGGGCAGGAATTCGTTTGCGACGTCAATGTGGACGAGCAGCGTTTCCATCGCATTGCAGACACTCGGGCGCTGCGTCTTTGCGTTGACAACGATCTTTTCCGCCATATCGAGGTCCGCAGCCTTGTCAACGTAAACGTGACAGTTCCCGGTACCGGTCTGGATCACGGGCACCGTTGCCTGCGTAAGCACCGCATTTATCAGCCCCGCGCCGCCCCTCGGAATAAGGACGTCAACGTACTTGTCCAGCTTCATGAATTCCGCCGCGGTCTCGCGCGATGTGTCGGTGATGAGCTGCACACAGTTCTCGGGAAGGCCGGCTTTTCCAAGCGCCTCGCGGAACACCGCCGCGACCGCCTTGTTCGAATTTATCGCTTCCTTACCGCCGCGCAGGATGCACGCGTTTCCGGACTTTACGCAAAGTGCCGCAGCATCAGCCGTAACGTTCGGCCTGGCTTCATATATGATCCCGAGCACGCCCAGAGGCACGCGCGTCTTAACGATGCGAAGGCCGTTCGGCCTCGTGCCGCCGTCAAGCACGTCTCCCACCGGATCGGGAAGTGCGGCGACCTGCCGGAGTCCTTCGGCGATGTCGTCGATTCTTTTCGTCGTGAGTCTCAGACGGTCCTGCATCGAAACGCTCATACCGCGCGCAGCCGCAGCGTCAACGTCAGTCGCATTGGCCCCGATGATCTCCGCCTCTCGCTCTTTCAGCAGCTTTGCCGCAAGCAGCAGCGCATCGTTCTTTACAGCCGTGCTTGCCCTCGACAGCACGCGCTCAGCCCGTACCGCCGCTTCTCCCAGCTCATTCAAATATTGAATTCTGTCAAAATCAGTATTGTCTGCCATACTACCGTCCCTTTCTCGCTACAAACACCGTGCCTACGTCCTCGCCGTCAATAATTTTATACAGCACTTCGGGTTCCTGCCCGTTAGCGATCACAGCCCATATGCCTTCCGCCGCCGCCAGCCGCGCAGCGTGAACTTTAGTAAGCATTCCGCCCGTACCGAGCCTGCTTCCGGCGCCGCCTGCCGCAGCTTCGATCGCCTCGGACAGATCGGTCACGGTATGATACATCTCCGCATCCGGGCGCTCATTAGGATTGTCCTTGTAATAGCCGTCGATATCGGTCAATATTACCAGCAGCTCCGCGCCCGTGAGACGCGCCACGACGGAGGACAACGTGTCATTGTCCCCGAACTTGATCTCGTCAACGGCGATGGTGTCGTTTTCGTTGACAACGGGCAGTACGCCGAGCTCCAGAAGCGCGGTGAAAGTATTGACCGCATTCTGCCTGGCCTCGGGAATGTCCATCGTGTCCCTCGTGAGCAATATCTGCGCCACGTCGTACCCGTATTCGGCGAACATCCTGCTGTACACCTGCATCAGATGCACCTGCCCGACCGCCGCCGCAGCCTGCCTTCCGGAGACCGTCGACGGTTTTCCCGGCAGTTTCAGCACTTCCGTACCGACGCCGATCGCGCCCGAAGACACCAGGATGAGCTCGCGCCCCTGATTTTTCAGTTCGGAGATAACGCGGGCAAGCTTTTCTATCCGTTTCAGGTTCATTTTTCCGTTTTTATGGACAAGCGACGACGTTCCGATCTTCACAACGATCCGCTTTGCTCTCGTGAGTCCTTCTCTCGGATTAGCTGCTGCCTGTTCGTCTGCTGTCAATTTATTGTCTTTCGTTTCCATTTTGTTTTCCTTTTGCCATATATGGAGCTGCTTTTAAGCGCCGTCTTCATCGCGCGTTGTCAACAAATTTCGGCTGCGCCGCGCTTTTTCGCGCTTTTTATTTCCTTTCGCGCCGGTCGATGCGATTATAACTTCCGCCAAAAGCTGTTGTCAAGAAATTTGGGGCGCAGGAGTAGCGTTCAGAGTTAAGAGTTAAGAATTCAGAGTTCAGAGGCGAAGCGGCAACGAGGAACGAGAAACTTCCTTCGTACGGCCGCATTCCGCCTTTTCCCTGTTTTCGGCCGTATCGGTGAGGTAGGTGGTACGGCCGCATTCCGCCTTTTTTCTATTTGCGGCCGTATCGATTACGGCCGCAGCTCTGTCTTTTTTCATTTGCGGCCGTATAGGCGAGGAAGGTAGTACGGCCGCATTCCACCTTTTTTCTATTTGCGGCCGTCTAAATGAGCAAATTGCACGGCCGCAGCTCTGTCTTTCTCCAATTGCGGCCGTGAAAATGAGCAATTCCCGCCGTCAGATAGCGCCGGGCTGGCACACAAAACCCGAATTTACTGAATTATGTGCCAGAACCGCCCGTTGCCAGTGCCTCGTTGCTCGTTACTCGTTCTCCGCTTCTCCTCTGAACCCTGAACTCTTAACTCTGAACCCTGAACTCTAAACTCTGAACTCTAAGCTCTGAACTCTGAACTCTGAACTCTTAAATGTGCTATCATTTGAGCCCTTGTCACACGCGAAAAAAACTGGTATAATTTATGCAAGTTTAAAGCAAGGTCACTCCGCGCACGCCGCAAAAACATTGACGGAAAAAGCGGAATTGACACCAACGAAGGAAAATAAAAATGGAGGAAGAAAAAATGTTAAAGAAAGTATCGTTTTTAGTTGCCGTAGTAATGGTCGTTACGATGCTGTTTGCCACTTTCCCGGCATTTGCGGAACCAGCCGAAGAAGCTGAATACGTAAGATTCACCGCCGAGGGCAACGACCCGTACGCAAATTTCTCTTTCAGCAAAGAGGGCAATAATTCCAAGATCGATCCCGACACCGTGTTGTGGGCCGCTATCCGCTATAAAACCGGTTCTCAATACGACAGCACAGGCGTCGAATACACCGCTCAGTTCTACATCAACCCCGCCGCAGAGCCCTGCATTCCGATCCGCTACAATTTCTCAGGCAGCTGGGAAACCGCCATCATCGACATGAAATCTGTTTCCACAGTTACGGAATTGGAATCGAAATGGGACAGCACGTTCTACACCGCGACCAGCAGCATCAGATTTGACCCGCTCGAACCCGACCGCGACCCTGAAAACACCACGGGCGACAGCTCCAGCGGCCAGGTAAATTCCGGCGATTATATTGACATCGCATGGGTCGCATTCTTCGAAAAAGAAGAAGATGCTAAAGCGTACACCGGAAAAGAAAGCACACCTTACTGCATCCTTGACGTCGAAAGCCTTATGAACCCCAACGGCGCAAACAATCTTAAGGCAGACCGCTGCGACAGCTCCGGCGTTCTCGCTCCCACAGAGCCTCCCAAGGATCTCCCGGTAAAATACGTCGTATCTCCGAGACTTCTGGATCCTCAGACGTTCACCACCCACGAAAGCGCAGCGATCGAATTTACCGTTCCTGAAGGCATGTCGTTCAAATCCTTCATCCTTACCTCTGCACCCACGTGGGGCGCTCAGGCAAACGCGACCCTTGACGCCGCTATTTATGCATGGAACCGCGACTATGATACGACGATCGAAGGTAAAGAACTCGGCACGTTCCGTGAAGAAGAGCACGTCGATAACTTCGACCTTGAAATGGACTTCGGCGTTATCCTGCCTCCCGGAAAATACGTTATCTACATGACCGCTACAGACGATACGATCGGTGCATGGGGCGGCGATTTAGACGAGATCAATTACGATGCAATATTCTATTTTGATGACATGGAGAACGAATCGTGGTTCCCGTACTCTGCGATCAAACTGATCAACGGTACTGATTCTGCGATCGAGCTGCCTACTCCCGCACCTACGGCAGTTCCGACTGAAAAGCCCACCGACGCGCCTACCGCGGAGCCTACCGAAAAGACCGAGACCGCAGCCCCCACAGACGCACCTGTAGCCACCGACGCACCTGCCACCGCTGACAATAACAACAGTGGTACGAAGGACAACGACGTTAAGAAAGGTATGCCTCTCGGTGCGATCATCGGCATCGTCGCCGCAGCAGTTGTTGCCGCAGCAGTTGTCATCGCTATCGTAATTAAGAAAAAGAAGAAATAATAAACCGTACGCGATCTGATAAGATCACACGATAAAGTGGCTGTAAAAGCGTACAGCCAATCATAAAGAAAAAGAGCTTGAATTTACCGGTAAACGGTGCGTTCGAGCTCTTTTTTTTGACATCTTTTTTTCTATTCAGGGACCGGATCAGCCTTCCTGTGCAGCCTCATCAGGCCATACGTAAAGGCCTTTGTACGCCTGCGCCGCTTCCTGCGTAGTAAACAGCGCTATAGATTCGACCGTTATGTAATAGTCCTCACTCAAAGCCTTGGCTCCATCATTAACAGGATCGATCCTTACCATCGTAACCTCACCCTCGAGCGTATCAGGATTCATATATTGCGCCTGCGATGTGTCAAGGACGATCACTTCCCACTCACCGGGCTTTGTGTATTCAAACGGCACCATTGCCCAGCCGCGGCCGTCGGTAGTTGTCGCAAAACGGTATTCACCTCCGAGGTCGCTCTTTGACGCTTTCACCTTAATAGCAACGTATCTGTACTCTTCAGCCGTACCGAATCCGGTTTCTGTATTGGCTGTGGCATATGGATCAGCCGCGACTATATAAAAAACCGCACCCTCTTCTTCATGCTCGACCGTGCAATCAGCGTTCGGATTAAAAACGCTATCACCGAGATCTGTAAAATCAAGATAGAAATCTGTGCCGGGATCAAGTATGTTTGACTCATGCGTTTCGGTCGGATCTACGGACGGTTCTTTAGTCGGAGCGCGCGTAACGACGGGCGTCGCTTCCGGTGTCGCAGGTTTTTCCGTAGGTTCGCCGGTTTTAGCGGGAGCCCCGGTCGCAGCCCCGTCCTCTTTTCCGGTGCTGTTACCCGCCTCTCCGCAGGACGCCATGACGAAAATCATCACCGCTGCAAGCAAAACAGCCGCGATAGTTTTCAGCAACTTGTACTTCTTCATAGTTATTTTCCTCCGTTCGATGTATATAAGTTGCAAACGTCGTTGATATTTCCTTTTATATTTCCTCCCTCGACATTTACGGAAAGCTCCGGCATTTCTTCGCGGACTTCCGCATATTCTATCCTCAGCCGGTGAAGCCCTTCGCTGAGCAGCGCGGCACCTTCATTATACGCAAGATATTCGACGGAACGGTTTTCATCGTAAACGCATTCCGCGATCAGGCGTCCGTCAATATAAAGCTTTCCGCAGTCGTCGCACGTCAACGAGAATTTATACTCCCCGTCTGCCGGAAGTTTTATAAAGCCCTCGTATAACATGGCGTAATTTTTCTTCATTTCACTGAAACAATCCGGTCTGACGGCGTCGGTCACCGTTTTAAACCTGTTTTTTACTTCGAGCAGCCCGATTTCAGGCATCTTCCCGTAGTCCGCGGTCAGTTTGAAGCCGTAAGCCGTCATGCCGCGAACCAGTTCCGCCTCTTCTTCAGCCGTAAATTCAACAGCAGGCATAAACGAAACGGCTTTTCTGCCGGGCGCCGCCGCAGCGATCTCGGCATCAGAAACGGCCGGCAATTCGTTGCCCGCTGCATACGGTATCTCAAGCGTTAAAGTATAATTATTGCGGCGCTCGGGAGCGTTGTCGCCGGTCGTAAACCAGGAATAAAGGTCGTAGATATCAGTGACGTTGTCCGTCCAGTGGAAGTTCAACGTGAAACGCTCCTCCGTGATTCCGAGCAGCGAGCGCGGAACGGCTATCATCAGTTCGCTTTCTGAAACGCTCATACGGACAATGCCGGTCTCCTGCCACACGTTGTTTTTATACGCGCAGACGGTGGTGTATTTTTCGTTCAGCACGTCGTAATTTACGACAAAATCGTACCCTTCCCAGCCCGTATTCTTATCGTTATCCGCGTCAATGAACAGCAGCATCCAGTTTCTGCCTTCCGGCTTCGTGAGTTTTTCAGCCGTGCGTGCGTAGAAGTATACCATTCCTCCGTCAGCAGTCATATGGCTCTCGACAATATCGTTGCGCCCCGTGGTATTAACGTATTTAATCTTTCCCGTCGTGTCGGTGGAATTACGCGCCGTCGTATCGCCTTTAAAATCGGTGAAAACGGGGGCAATTGTCTGCCATTGTCCGAAGCCGCCGTCAATATCCACTGTCCTGTTGCCGGTATTGCCGTCAGGCGGAAGCACTCCCTTAAAGCGGCGTATGATCGAACACATCTGATAAAAATAATTGTCCGTAAAAACGCCCTTCATCGGCTCAATATCGCGCGAAAACTCGCGGTTGAACTGATCGACGTACCCCGTATCGGTGGGTTTAGGAGTATCCTGTGTGAAATTCTGCGCGATCCATTCATTCCAGCGCGTTATAAGCATCACCTTGCACTCCGGATGCTCGTCCATCAGCTGCTTGAACGTACGCTCAAACAGTAAGCCTTCGCCCATCGTCTTAGTCTCTAAAAACTTATCGAGATATTTCTTGCCCGATTTCACGCCGCTGCGCCCGGTGCCGTAATTTGCGAACGCCGCCGTTCCGATGCCGATGCACTCCGCTTTCTCCGGATCCTCCGCCCAGCCGTACTGCTGGCCGTAAAGCACCCCGCCGTCGATCCACCATTTTTCGCCTCCGCCCAGCCACGACTTGCGGAACGTCAATTTATCTTTGTATTCTTCGTCACTGAGTATCGGAAATTCTCCCGCGTCGTCCGGCTTTATAAGGGCGAGCGGTTTTCCCTCCCAATAGAACCACATATCCTTATACTTTTCGTCCGTCATAAAGATATCGTAGAATTTACCGGTATCTCCGTGCGTCGTTCTCACGTTAGTTCCGAAACACCACGGCACCACGTAAGGCGTCATCTGTCCCTCCGCGCGCAGCTCCAGGCACGTATCGAGGAACGTTCTCATTGCATTTTCATAAAGGAACCCGTTCGTCATGTCGATGTAGAGGAAGTCAACGCCCGCCATGGCGAAATAGTACATGTCGCGCCTGATCTGCCACACGTCATCCGCCTTGTGGTAGCCCGTTTCCGGCTCGCCCCAGAAACAGAACCCCCACTTTGGCCCGAAATCCGGCCTGGCGGGATTATTTGCGAGCGCTTTCGTTACGTCCACCGGCGCGGATATTTCCGACGTCCATAATGAGTAAAACAATCCCACGTACTTGTCCTTCTTCGGCAGCCCGACTTCATCAGACGTCGGCAGCCTCCTTCCGAGCGCGTCGGTCGCGGTCTCGTTGTAATTTGTGATAATTATTTGCGGCGACTTTCCGTCTTCCGTCAGCACTTGTTTATCGGGCGAAGCAGGCTTGAATTCGAGGAGGTCAATACTGTTCACAGGTTTGTTTTCGCTTCCTTTCCCGTTTCCGTTTCCGCTCCCGTCCCGGCTGCATCCGCCCGTGCAGGCGGCAATCGATAGCGGCAGCACGATCGCGAGCACTAATGGCTTAAGTATCGCGGCGGTCAATTTATGTCTGTCGTTTCGCTTTCTCATATCATTTCCTCCCCGGGCATGAACGCCTTGCCGCGGTCAACGCAGCTTTTCGAATACGTTGTCCCACCGTTCCCGCATCTCCTCCGAATCGATCACGGGCTCAAAGCCCATGCGGAGGTACGCGCGGATCGCAGGCAATCTGAAGTCGTCCGTCGTGAGCCCGATCTTTGTTGTCCCCCGCCCGGTCAATTGCGCCAGTGCGTATGAGACGATCGCGTTTCCGATGCCAATGCCTCTGTATTTTCCCCTGCAGCAGACCATATGGATCATACCCTTGCCGCCCGGTTCGGTGTAAAAAGTGATCGTCGCTGCCGCTTCGCCTGACGGAGCGCGTACAAACACAAGATCCTTTACGGGATCGATCCCACTGACGTCCAGAATAGCTGCCTTGAACAGTTCCGGCCCCGCACCCGGGTCGATCAGCCCTTCCCTGCATATCTCGAGCCATTCGTCGATCTGCCCCAGCGCCCCTGTGAAATATTCAAACGAATACCCCTCCGGCAATTCGCAGCCGTCAAAGCTTTTTCCGCGGAAGATCATGCTTAATTGTTCCATTTCCCACGCACTCCTGGTTGAAGGTTGTTTTGCGTCAATGATTATAGCACATCGCCGGAGAAAAGTCATTAAAGAGCGGAGAACAAGGCAAATGGCAAGTGGCAACGAACCTTGTTAAGAGTTCAGAGTTAAGAGTTCAGAGTTCAGAGTTAAGGGTTCAGAGTTCAGAGTTCAGAGTTATGAGGTCTTGTTGCTCATTTGTACGGCCGAAAATAGTGAAAAGGAAGAATGCGGCCGTGCGACCAACCTCACCGATACGGCCGCAATTGGAGAAAGACAGAGCTGCGGCCGTGCATTTCGCTCATCGCTACGGCCGCAAACACAAAAAAGTAGGAATGCGGCCGTGCGTCGCGCCTCGCTCCTCGCTGCTAGTTCCTCGTTCCTAACTCCTAACTCCCTCGTTGCTATTTGCTTGACGCGCGGCCATTATTAATGTATAATCCGCCCATAAAAATCCACTTAATCGGAGGTCAAAAATACAATGCGTAAAATTGTTCCATTTTTAATTGCCGCCGCGTTAGTCATCTCGATGTTCGCGATCCCGGCAGCTGCAGATTCGTCTGTATCTGAATTCACAGACTTTTCCGGAACACTGATCGTTCTGTGGGACTGGATCATTATTGACGGCAACTCTACCGAACCCGTATCATATCTCGAAGACTACGGCGCAGTTGGAGGCCCCGCTTCCTCAGTTGGTATCAGCGGCTGGACCGCAAATAACACTATGGAGATCACTTCTCTCGGATACATGATCGATGACGGCGAACCGGTCATGAGCGCAGACTTTATGGTAACCACAGACGATGCGGTTAAGGGCGCCGCTCAGAACGCAGGCTGCGACTACGTTACGAGATTTCAGGTCAACGTTAACGTTGAAGCCATTACAGGCGATCACGAGATCGAATTCCTTATTGGCTTTGAGGACGGCAGCATATACAGGATGAATACCCAGATAGGCATGCCCGTGGCATACACGTACAGCGCGGACAGCAGCGCGGTCAACGCTACGCCGGAGCCTACTGCGACACCCGAGCCTTCGGAGCTTGACAACGCCCCCGGCCCCGTCTTCCAGTTCAATGATGAAGACTTGTTCGGAACGTTCTTCGGCCCGCTGACGAACCAGGTCGAAAGCGTAGAGTTTGACAGCGAAAAAGGCTGTTATGTGATCAGCATGGATAAAGTTGGCGATCCCTGGGTATATCTCAGCATCGCAGCTCTTGCCGCGGAATACGACGAATACGTTGTCGACGCGAATACGTATAAGATTCTTCAGCTCGGCGTACGCTTCCCCACCGCCGTTGGAACCCGCGGTCAGTTCTATTTCCAGACCGACGAGAACCCTGGTATTGACGAAGCAAAAGACATGATATTTGATTATAAAAAGACCGATGAGTTTCAGTATGTCAATATCAATCTCGGCAGCAACAAGCGCTGGTCCGGCACAATGTCCGACTGCCGTCTTGACCCGCTCTCCGCGTGCAACGAGGCTTGCGACTTCGAATTTTATTATATGGCGTTCTTCACCAACCAGGACGCGGCCACTGCCTTCGGCGATAAATGGCTTGCTTCGGGCGAGCTCGATATTCCGACTGCCGCTCCGACTCCCACCAAAGCGCCTACCGCCGAGCCTACAGCCACTCCCGAAGTGACCCCGACCGAAAAAGTCGAACCGACGGAAGCCGCTCAGCCCGGCACCGACAAACCCGAAGAGAAACCCACGTCTGCCGCTACCGACAAACCCGCTGACGATAAAAAAGCAGATAATAAAGGCCCGAACGCAGGCGTTATTATCGGGATCGTTGCCGGCGTCGTAGTTATCGCCGCAGCCGTCATCGGAATCGTGCTGGCTAAGAAGAAGAAAAAGTAATAACGCCGAAACGTTATAAAAGTTAAAATTTATTGCCCGGCTGCCTGCCGGGACACGCGCCGCGCATCAGGGATCAAACTCAACCGTTCCCGGAAGCGCGGCGTTTTTTTTGCTTTTTCCGGCACTTCCCGCGGCACTTCCCGCGGCACTTTCGGGCAGATTCTGGCTCTTTTTCTGTTTACGTGAAAAATGTGTTTTGACTGCGTCCTGTTCCGGACTGTCCCGGGTAGATCACACCCTTACGCCGCCTGTCTCTTTTATTGCTCATTTTTCTTCGGAGGTTTGTGAGGAGTGGCACACGATTTCGAATTTGGGCAATTTGTGTGCCAAAAATTTCTCATTTTTTTGTGAGGATAGGAGAGGCGTGGCACACAATCTTCAATTTGGGCAATTTGTGTGCCAAAATTTTTTCATTTTTTGGGGGGAATAGAGGAGGCGTGGCACACGATCTCCAATTTAGGCGATTTGTGTGCCAAAAATTTCTCATTTTTTCCTTATAAAATTTCCGGAGGCAGAGCCGGCCTGGCACACAAAA
>JAFWQX010000173.1 GCA_017508875.1 Clostridia bacterium
AGGCCGCAGGTCATCTGCCGATAGACGTTAAAAAGCAGAATATCGACATGCTTTCCATCTCCGCACATAAATTCGGAGGGCCGAAAGGCATCGGCGTGCTCTACGCACGGAAAGGCATCATATTATCGACCCTTATAGAAGGGGGCGCTCAGGAGCGCGGTAAGCGTGCGGGCACGGAAAATCTGCCTGCAATCGCAGGTATGGCCGCGGCGTTAGAAGAATCATGCGCAAATATGGAGGTCAACGCGGCGCGCGAGCGTGCGCTGAGAGACAGACTTATTGCCGGACTTTCGCGCATTCCCCACGGCCTTTTGAGCGGAGACCGAACGAACAGACTTCCGGGGAACGTTCATTTTTGCTTTGAAGGAATCGAAGGCGAATCGATGCTCCTGCTGCTGGACGATAAGGGCATCTGCGCTTCCTCCGGATCCGCCTGCACCTCGGGCTCGCTCGATCCGAGCCACGTACTGCTCGCAATAGGAAGACCGCATGAAATTGCCCACGGCTCACTGCGCTTAACGCTCGGACCGGACAATACCGAAGCGGAAATAGACGAAACTATTGACGCCGTCGCTTCCGTCGTAGAAAGGCTGAGGGCAATGTCCCCCGTCTGGCGCGACCTCGTCAGCGGAAAACGCACTTTCCTTACGGACTGACGAATGACGGCTTATTGACAACGATTTTAGAATTGACAACGATTTTAGAAAGGACGTGTACGATTTATGGCTCTTTACAGTGAAAAAGTAATGGATCATTTCCGCAATCCCCGCAACGTAGGCGTGATAGAGGGAGCTGACGGCATCGGCGAAGTCGGCAACGCAAAATGCGGCGATATAATGAAAATATACCTGAAAATTGACGGCGACATCATTTCTGATGTAAAATTTGAGACGTTCGGCTGCGGCAGCGCCATCGCTTCGAGCTCCATGGCCACCGAACTCATCAAGGGAAAACCCGTTTCCGACGCCCTCGCACTCACGAACCGCGCAGTCGCAGAGGCACTCGACGGACTTCCCGCACATAAGATCCACTGCTCCGTGCTGGCGGAAGAGGCGATCAAGGCCGCATTGAAAGATTATTACGATAAAAACGGCATAGAGTACGATCATTCTCTCTTCCCTTCCTGCGAAAACTGCGAGACGTGCGAACTCTGACCGTGCGAGGAAAAATGAGTAAAGTATTGATTGCAATGAGCGGAGGCGTTGACAGCAGCGTCGCTGCGGCAATATTAAAGGATCAGGGTCACACGTGCCTGGGCTCAACGCTCAGGCTTTTCGAAAATTCGGATATCGGGCAGGACAACGATAAATCCTGCTGCTCCCTTACCGACACCGAATATGCGAGAAGCGTTGCGGCGTCGATGGGTATGCCGTATTACGTGTTTAACCAGGTGGACCGCTTCCGGCAGACGGTGATAAAAGATTTTATTGACAACTACTCCTGCGGCCGCACGCCTAATCCGTGCATCATCTGCAACCGCGAGCTTAAGTTCGGCGTTTTATACGAGCGGGCAATGCTTTTAGGCTGCGAGCATATTGCCACCGGTCACTACGCGCGTGTCAGTTTTGACGCCGAAACGGGCCGCTTTTTGCTGAAGAAAGCAGTGGACAAGGCAAAAGACCAGAGCTACGTGCTGTATTTTCTCACTCAGGAGCAGCTCGCTCATACTTTATTCCCGCTCGGAGAACTCACCAAGCCTGAAGTACGTGCGATCGCAGCTGAAAAAGGCTTTCATAACGCTCAAAAGCCCGACAGTCAGGACATCTGCTTCGTCCCAGGCGGAAATTATACTGATTTTATATGCAGAAATACGCAAAAAACGTTTGAAGACGGCGACTTCGTTGACTCCGACGGAAACGTACTCGGGCGCCATCACGGTATTATCAATTACACTGTCGGGCAGCGCAAAGGTCTTGGCATTTCTGCCGAGGCGCCGCTATACGTAAAACGCATTGACCGCGATAACAACACCGTAATTCTTGGCCGCGCAAACGAAATGTTTTCGCAGACGTGCCGCGTCGAAAACGTGAACTGGATCTCCGGGTCCGTTCCTGAGGCTCCGGTGCGGTGCAAAGTCCGCATCCGTTACCACCATCCTGAGCAGCCTGCGACGGTGACCGCGCTCTCGAATACTGAGTCGGAGGTAGCGTTCGACGAGCCCGTAAGGGCGATCACTCCCGGCCAGGCAGCTGTTTTCTACGACGGCGAGACTGTGCTCGGGGGCGGGACAATATCTTTTAGCGGCGATTAAGGGGTTTTTATGATCATTTCTACACGCGGAAGGTACGCACTCAGAATAATGACAGATCTTGCGGAGAACGGAGGGAACAATTACGTTCCCATGAAAGAAATTGCCGCCAGAGAAGAACTTTCGCTAAAATACCTCGAACAGATCGTGCCCGTACTCGTAAAAAACGGCCTTCTCGAAGGCGTTCAGGGCAGAGCAGGCGGATATAGATTGACCCGCAGTCCCGAAAAATACCCGATCGGTGAAATACTGCGCCTTACCGAAGGTACGCTTTCACCCGTAGAATGCCCGGAATTCAGCGGCGAAGGCTGCGAACACAGAGAAAAATGCCGCACCCTCCCGGTCTGGATGCGGCTTAACGATCTGATCATCGGCTATCTAGACAGCGTAACGCTCGCAGATCTGCTTCCTGCAAACGATACAAAATGATTTTTAGAGATAGAGCTATGAATCCGTAAGATAAAGCCCTGCTTTCTGGGCTTTATTTTTATCGAGCCTGAGCACACGCACGGTATTCTCCCCCTGATTCACCGCGATCTCAACTTTATATATGATTTTTTTATCAATAAGTTCCTGCAAAGATTCGCGTACCTTCTCCTCCGGCGCTTCGTTTAACCGCGCGACCGTAGTGATCGTCGAAAGAAACGTGGGATAGATCATTTTATCTTTATGCCTGTGAATATAGCGGAAATTGTCAATTATCATATCATAGTAAACGTTTCTTTCCGCATCTTCGCCCGGCACCTCGATAATGTCGTCGGCAAGCAGTTTGAACCGTCCTCCGAGCGTTTTTGTTACGCCGGCAAGGACAATTTTTTTCTCCAGCCGCTCTTTTAAAAACGACACGACAGACATAAACTGATTATCCGCCGTAAACAAAATTACGGTGTCAATGTTTTTCGCATTCGTAATATACTTGAAAATGTATTCAAGCATGATAAAATCCGTACGTTCGCCTCGAATCCTGTCCGAATCCTGCGTGTCTACCGGCTCCCCGCCGCTAACGCGTATCAAATTAACTTCAGCCTCCAATGCCGGAAGCCCGAAACGCCCGAAATAATATATTTTTTCAACGTCATACTTTTCTCTGATTAATTTATCAAAAGCTTCAACATCCGGCCTTGTTCCGTATACGTTCTCAACTGCAGACGCCCAAAAATCATAATCAACGAATCCGACGGCCTTGCTACCCTTCTTTTTAAACAATCCCATAAACGATTCCAACCTTTAACTGTCAAATCAAATTGTCTTATACGTCGTATTTTCTAAATAACTTAACCGCTGCCCTGCGCCGGCAACGCTTAGATTGTATATTATTTTGGCAATAAATGCAAGAAGTTTCTTTTTAACAGACATTAAACCGGGGTTTTTCTCGCTTTTTTACGCTGTTGTGCCATTTTAAACAAGGAAAATGCACACTTTGCTTTATTGTCTTTTTCCTTTTTATTAAGGGCGGAAAAAGTTTTGTTTGCTATTAACCTGCAAAAAGCGTGCAAATCGCCTTTCAAAAACCTGCCGTATATTATTAATCCGTCATCTGAATGCATCATCTGATGCATCATCTGAAACTTGCATTTTGGCGCTTCTGAGACTATAATATAGCTGTTCCATTATATTATTTGAGGAGGGACTACAATGACCAAAAACATCACAATATTAAGCTGGCTGAACGAGGTTCGGTCGCTGGTCAAACCCGATAAAGTAGTCTGGATAGACGGAAGCGAAGAACAGATTGAAGAACTTCGCAAAGAGGCTGTTGCCACCGGAGAAATGATCAAGCTTAATGAGAAGCTGCTCCCTGACTGCTATCTGCACAGAACCAAACCGAATGACGTTGCCCGCGTCGAAGACCGTACATTTATCTGCTCGCGTTCGAAAGAAAACGCCGGCCCCACCAATAACTGGTGCGACCCGAAAGAAATGTACACGAAACTGTATGATATTGCCCGCGGCAGTTATAAAGGCCGTACGATGTATATAATTCCGTACTCCATGGGCCCCATCGGTTCTCCTATCGCTAAAGCAGGCATAGAAGTAACCGACTCGATCTACGTTGTACTTAATATGTGCATAATGACGCGCGTTGGTAAGAAAGTACTCGACGTGCTCGGCGACAGCAACGACTGGGTGCGCGGACTTCACTGCAAGTGCGACGTCGATCCTGAAAAGCGCTACATCTGCCACTTCCCCGAGGACAACGCGATCATTTCTGTTAACTCGGCTTACGGCGGAAACGTGCTTCTTGGTAAAAAGTGCTTTGCTCTGCGCATCGCGTCCTACCAGGGCTGGAAAGAAGGCTGGATGGCTGAACATATGCTGATCCTTGGCCTTGAGAATCCTCAGGGAAAGATCACTTACGTTGCCGCGGCATTCCCGTCCGCATGCGGAAAGACGAACCTGGCGATGCTTATTCCGCCTAAATATCTTAAAGAAAAAGGCTATAAAGTCTGGACGGTCGGTGACGATATCGCATGGATGAAGATCGGTCCCGACGGCAGACTCTACGCTATAAACCCCGAAAACGGTTTCTTCGGCGTTGCCCCCGGCACGAACGAAAAATCCAATTTCAACGCTCTTGAGAGCACCAAACGCGGCGCGATCTTCACGAACGTCTGCCATAATCTTGAGAACGATACGGTATGGTGGGAAGGCCTTGATAAAAATCCGCCTACGTTCGCCGTTGACTGGAAGGGATATCCCTGGAATCCGTCGATGTTCAACAAAGCGGATAAGACCACATATGCTGCTCATCCGAACTCCCGCTTCACCGCTCCGGCGAAGAACTGCCCCTGCGTTTCTTCTGAATTTGATAAGGGCGAAGGCGTTCCGATCTCAGCTATCATCTTCGGCGGCCGCAGAGCAAAATGCGCTCCGTTGGTTTATCAGTCAAGAGACTGGGAGCACGGTGTATTCGTAGGCTCTACGATGGCTTCCGAAACGACCGCTGCCGCAGCCGGTGCCGTAGGCGTTGTACGCCGCGACCCGATGGCAATGCTTCCTTTCTGCGGTTATAATATGGGTGATTACTTCCAGCACTGGCTCGATATGGGTAAGCGCCTCGGCGACAAGGCTCCCAAGATCTTCAACGTTAACTGGTTCCGCACCGACGACGACGGCAATTTCATCTGGCCCGGCTACGGCGAAAACGCAAGAGTGCTTAACTGGATCGTTGACCGCTGCGAAGGCAAGGCAGACGCAGAGCTCACAGCTATCGGCTACATCCCGAGACCTGAAGATATTGACCTCACCGACCTCGATATCGATCTCGACACACTCAAAGGCCTCCTGTCCGTCGACAAAGCCGTATGGACCAAAGAAGCTGACGAAATCGTTGTCCACTACGAAAAATTCGGCGATAAGCTCCCGAAAGAGCTTAAAGAGCAGCTCGCTATTCTTAAAAAGAATCTCGCGGCTCTTCCGGATTGATCCCGCAAACGATTCGAGCTTTAGTAAACAATTTGCCTTTACTAAACAATTTGATCTTTTAGAATCATAACCAAAAAGCGCTTCGGCTGTTTCACCGAAGCGCTTTTTAGTTATTAAATAGTCAGTTTATTTCAGAAGCTTCAGGAACTCAGTCTCCCATAACCTCTTTCATACTCTTATCAAGCTGTTTGCGTTTAACGGATTTAAGCGCATATTTGCTGCCGCCCGCCTCAACTGCCGCCTTCATATCAGCGGTAGCTTTATCCTCGAGAACTTCAGCTTTTACGGTACGCTTTGTAGCATTAAGCCCGTCTTCGTTTCCGTCAGCCTCAGAATCAAGGTCGCTGATGTTTTCAGCGCGCACCAGATAAAGCGCGGTAAGGTTTCCGTCATCGTCCTTAACCTGAATGATCTCGATCTCCGACGGATTGATCTTCGTCTCTTCGGCAGTACCGGTAGTCTCAGCTTCGCTTGAAGTGCCCGAAGTCGATTCCTCCGCATCCTCGGCAGGATCAAATACAAAACCGTCGCGTGAAGAATTCCACTGAGCTCTCAAAAGGAACTTGTCAATATCTTCCACTCCGCTCGAGGTATTGTTATTAACATTAACAACGCCCTTCGTCGTGCTGGCCGCGCTTCCGTTAAGCGTGAAAGAAGACTGGGACGTGCAAAGAAGTTCGAAAGTGGCATCCTTTTCAAGAACGGCATCTTCATCTTCTGCAGGAGCTTCCTCTCCCTCTTCCGCTTCCTTCTTCTTCGGGGTCAATGTAGTCATATCATAATCATAATATGTGAACTTCGCATCTGCCCCTTTATCATACGCTTCCTTCATCATTCCGGCGAGGACAATGTAGTTTGCGATCTTCTTATTATACTCTTCGAGGTCTTTCTCGTACTTTTCGTACGCTAATTTATCCGCAGTAGCTGCGTCTGCCTTCTCTGCATCCTCTTTAGTAATAACTTTTCCCTCTGCATTCTTAGGCTCCGAAGGCAGCGTCGGAATACTGAACTGGAATACGCGGCCGTTTACAGTACGGTACTCGTTAGGATCCTCGTCATATTTCGTCTTCAGCTCATCATCGCTGATCTCATACGAATCTTTAAGGGACTGTTTGTATCTCTCGACAGAAGTCTGCGTAACAGTAAACTTCTTATAATCCGATAAAGACATCGCGCCCTGCGTCATAGCATATACCGCGGCATCATACGAATAACCGTACTGCATATACATATTAAGATACGCGTCAATATTTGACTTTAACGTTCCGCGCTCCTTCGAATTCAGCGCAAAACCCTTCTGCTTCGCGAGAATACTCTCTGCCTTGAACTCTCTGGCTTTTTCAAGAGCATCCGCTTCACATTTCGCCCTGCGCTCAGTGTCAAAGAAGTTATTAAAAACTGTATTCTTTTCGTCTTCCGTCATATCGTCGTAATTCTCAGGTTTGAATTCGTCAAAATTTTCCTGATATTCTTCGGAAACGGCCTGTCTCAGGAACCAGTTATATTCGTACGTGTAAACTTTTTTACCGTTTACTTTCGCAACGTAATTGCTGGATAAGCTTACGATAATAGCGATCGCAGCGATGATCGCTACAAGCGCTCCGAGTCCGACGCTTATCCATAAAATAAGCTTATTATCGTACGAACCCTTTTTCTTTTTTGCCTTAATGTTCGTGGCCATTATAAACCAACCGCCTTTAATTTATTAATCTTTGCATTTTTAAATGCTTTGGTCGCTTCTCTTTCGTAAAAAGCGTCACGAAAAAATCCGCATTTCTCATTATACCACCAAGCAAACCGTTTTGGCAAGCGCTATGACGCAATTTTTACCCATTGTTCCATAAGATCGAGCACGTCGGATAAAAGCGGACGCCGTTTTTGAGCGAAGAAGGGCAAAAAAGTAACTATTGCCCCGTTTTTTGTACGCGAAACCCTCAGCCTTTGCCCGTACCGTTCGAAAAATCTGCGGTAGTCAGGATCTTTTTCCGTAAGCCCCGGACGCACGAGTCTCGGATTCGCACTTTCCTTGTCCACGGCGTACAGCATCACTTTATCGTCGCGCTCAATGATCGACGTAAAACCAATATGTTCCGCATAATGACGGATACGGGAAATCGTCATAAGATTCAGAACGTTGTCCGGAACGGTTCCGAAGCGGTCAATAAGTTCGTCTGTGAGTTCCATCGCTTCTTCTTCAGTTTCGACGCGGGCAATTTTCTGGTAGATCTCGAACCTCGCCGCCTCGTCCGGAATATATTCCGCGTCAATAAACCCGCCTGCATTCATTTCGACGCTGCACTTAACCTCGCTTCTCGCCTTAACAGTACCGCCGCGCTCCTCCTCCAGCACCTCCGCCAGCAGCCGGCAATAAGTTTCGTACCCTACCGCCGCGATCTGCCCGTGCTGCTGCTCACCGAGCACGCTTCCGGCGCCTCTGATCTCAAGATCCCGCATCGCAATTTTAAAACCGGATCCGAATTCCGTATTCTCGCGTATCGCCTGGAGCCGCTTCGCCGCGGTCTCGCCGAGTTCCTTGCCTTTACGGTAAGTAATATATGCGTACGCCTGACGCGTTGACCGCCCTACCCTTCCGCGGATCTGGTAAAGCTGCGAAAGTCCAAGCCGCTCGCCGTTTTCAACGATTATCGTATTGACGTTAGGCATATCGAGCCCTGATTCGATTATGCTCGTACACAGCAGCACGTCAAAATCTCCGCGATAAAACGCCATCATTACGTCTTCGAGATCGCGTTCCTCCATCTGCCCGTGAGCCGCGGCTATTTTTGCCTCCGGAACGAGCTCAAAAAGCTCTTTTAGCTTTGCATCCATCGACTGCACGCGATTATACAGATAAAACACCTGCCCGTGCCTCGCCAGCTCTTTATAGATCGCGTTTTTGATCATGACCGGATCCCACTCAGCGACGTACGTCTGCACCGGCAGTCTGTCCTGCGGCGGATCTTCTATGACCGATATGTCCCTGATCCCGGACAACGACATATGCAGCGTGCGCGGAATAGGTGTCGCGGACAATGTAAGTGTGTCAACGGCAGGGTACCGGATCCTCAATTTTTCTTTATGTTTCACGCCGAACCGCTGCTCTTCGTCAATGACAACAAGTCCGAGGTTTTTAAATTCGATTTTTTCGCTGATCAGCGCGTGTGTTCCGACGACAACGTCTACTTTTCCTTCTTTTAGCGCCCTCACCAGCGCAGTTCGTTCTTTTGCCGTGCGAAACCGGCTCAAATAATCAACTTTGATCGGGAATTTTTTAAATCTTTCGACAAAATTATTATAGTGCTGCTGCGCGAGCACGGTCGTCGGTACTAAAAACGCCACCTGCTTGCCTTCCACAACTGCTTTGAAAGCCGCCCGCAGCGCAACTTCTGTCTTTCCGTACCCTACGTCGCCGCAAAGAAGCCTCTCCATAGGCCTGGGCTTTTCCATATCTTCCTTTATTTCGTCCGTGCAGCGCAGCTGGTCGTCCGTCTCTTCATAAGGAAAGTCAGCTTCAAAGTCCTTTTGCCACACAGTATCCGGGTTAAAAGCGTACCCGGCGATCTGAGAACGGCGCGCGTACAGTTCTACAAGCTCTTTTGCGTAAACACGCAGGCTGTTTTTCACCTTTCCTGTCGCGCGTTTCCACTCCGAACTGCCCAATTTGCTGAGCTGCGGCTCATTTTCATCGCCGCCGATATACTTCTGGACGCTGTCGAGCTGGATCGCAGGAACGTAAATAACGCCGTTGTCCCTGTAAATGATCTTTATATAGTCTTTTTTTTGACCGTCGATCTGGATCGCTTCCACGCCTTCAAACCGACCGATTCCGTGTACGTCGTGGACAACGAGGTCTCCGGGCTTAAGTTCGGCAAAAGCGGTGATCGCCTGCCCTCTCAGCTTACGCTTAACGTGAGCCCTTGCCCTCTTAAAAATCTTGCTGCTGCTGATGACGGACAATTTCAGTTCGGTGTATTCGATACTTTCTGAAATATTTCCGGTTTTTATGCTGCAGCGTCCCGTAAGTTCGCTTTCTTCCAGCAGGTTTCTGAGCAGCCGCTCTCTGCCGGTCGATTCAGCCATAAGAATCACACTGAAACCGTTGTCCGCCTTTTCTTTTATATAGTTAACAAGGCGCTCCGGATCGTCTCCCATCGAGTCCGGCGTTTTAATAAGGGTTCCGAACTGTTCGATCTTGCGCTCCGGCGGCATATAGCCGGAAGATGAGTTTGACGATTTTGTATCAAAATGCCAGAATTGACCGACGGAATATGCTTTTTCTATAAGATTTCTTAGACTTTCTTCCGCAGGTTTCGGGAGCGACGCCGAACGTTCGGGAAGCCCCGTACTGTTTTTTACGGTTTCGGCAATACTGACGTAATCCGCTAAAGACTGTTCGCCGGACGCTACGGTTTCGTTAGGATCACAAATAAAAAGCACTGCGTTTTTGCAGTAATCGAAGATATCGTACCCTTTTCCAAGCACGTACGGCAGGTATTTATCGTAGCCCGGAAAACGGCAGTACGGGCGTATCTTATCAATATCGGAGTTAAGAGAAATCGCGAGCGGCGAAGACGGATTCAGCGTAAGCAGTTCAGCCTTCAGATCAGTACGGATTTTAATTGCCTGCGCCTCGTCCCATATAAATGTTTCACGTTCGGGAAGCACCAGAACACTGTCTACGTTTTCTATTGTCCGCTGCGTTTCTAAACTGAACGACCGTATCGTATCGATTTCAGTATCAAAAAATTCTATGCGGAACGGTACGGCGGAAGCGCCCGGAAACAGGTCAAGGATATCGCCTCTTACCGCAAATTGCCCCCTTCCGTCGATCTGCGACGTCCGTACGTATCCGATCCTGGCCAATCTGTCTGCCAGTTCCGTCGGTTCGAGCTGCATTCCGGGGGTCAATATAACTGCATTTTCTTTTATATGTTTCGGTTCCGGAAGGGGCTGCATCGCTGCCGGAAGGGACAATACGACCGCGTCCCATTCTCCGGAGGTCAATTTATAAAGTGTCCCTACTCTCTCGCTTTCGAGTTCGCTGCTCCTCGCCTCAACCTCATATAACATATATTCGAGCGGCGGAAGTTTGAGCACGCGGTCCGGCTCATATTCGCCCAGCGTGATAAGATCTTCTGAAAACTTGCTGACAGCGAGCTCGTTTTGAGCAAGAATGACAACTTTTTGCTTAAATTGAGTATTATAAGCGCATACAAAATGAGCTGCCGAAGCATTTGTCTGCCCCGTCAGGTCAATAATACTTTTACGCTTATTAAGTGTTTCCGCGGCGTCCTTAAAAAACGGAGCGTCGCGGAATTGTTCAAATATCACCTATCCGTCCCCTCTGCTGTTTTCTCCTCCTGCTCCGGTTCAGGCGGCTTCACATCGTTCCCATCATGTTCAATAGCGGATTTGCGCTCACCGGTGGAAACAGCTTTTCTTGAAGAATTAAATTCAGACATTGCCCGCTCACAACCGTTTGAAACTATTGCCAGCGCTGCCTTCGCCGCACGCTGTTCGGCTTCGCTCACTATCGCTTTCTCTTCGGGAGAAAATTTGCCAAGCACGAAATCAACCATATCAAAATACTCAGGTTTCTTACCGATTCCTATGCGAATACGCGGAAATGCGTCTGTTTCTGTATTTAGCAGTACAGATTTCATGCCGTTATGAGTTCCCGCGCTGCCCCTTGAACGTATTCTGATCATTCCGAGGTCAATATCAGTGTCGTCGTAAAGGACGATCAGGCGGCTGTCGTCAATGCCGTACCAGCGCATTGCCTCGCCGATGCTGTCGCCGCTCGCATTCATATAAGTTTGCGGCCATAAAAGCAACAGACGTTGACCTTCATACTCTGCTTCGCGGACAATGCCCTTAAATCGGTGTCTCGGAGAGCCTATCGTATCATGCAGCAGCCCTGAAAGCGCGTCAAGCGCACGGAATCCGCAGTTATGACGCGACTGTTCATACTCGGGGCCGAAATTTCCGAGGCCTGCTATAAGCCAGAGTTTACCGGCTGCGTTGGCATCGGATGACCGCTTATCCTCCGAATGTTCAACTGACAGCTGGACTTTACGCAGGCGCTCGGCCTGATATTTTGCTTTTAATAACTCCCAGAAGCGAGGCATTTATCTACTTCCTGTTTTTTATCGAATAACGTCGGTTCCCATGTACTTCTGAAGCACTTCGGGAACCTTAACAGAACCGTCAGCCTGCTGGAAATTTTCCAAAATTGCTGCAGTCGTTCTTCCAATAGCAAGACCGGACCCATTTAGCGTATGTACGTACTGCGCCTTGTCTTTCGGGCCGTTCTTGTAACGGATGTTTGCGCGGCGCGCCTGGAATGCTTCAAAATCACTGCAGGAAGATATTTCAACATATCTTCCGTAGCTCGGCATCCAGACCTCGATATCGTACGTCATTGCTGACGAAAAGCCTAGATCGCCTGCGCAGAGTCTTACTACGCGGTAAGGCAGCCCGATCTCCTGAAGGATCATTTCCGCCTCATGTGTAAGATCTTCGAGTTCCTCGTATGAAGTTTCAGGTGTCGTAAACTTAACGAGCTCGACTTTGTTAAACTGGTGCTGCCGGACAAGTCCTCTTGTATCTCTTCCTGCCGAACCGGCTTCCTGTCTAAAACATGCGGAATAAGCGCAATATTTGATCGGGAGCTTGCTGCCGTCAAGAATTTCGTCTCGATGCATATTTGTTACAGGTACTTCAGCGGTAGGAATCATAAAATAGTCGGTTCCAGTGATTTTAAACGCACCATCCTCAAACTTCGGGAGTTGTCCGGTGCCGGTCATACTTGCGCGATTAACCATGAACGGCGGGAAAATCTCGGTATATCCGTGAGCCGTATGATAATCAAGCATAAAATTACCGATAGAACGCTCAAGCCTTGCCCCGAGACCTCTGTAGAACGTAAATCTTGTTCCTGTGACCTTTCCGGCCGTTTCAGGGTCGAGAATTCCAAGAGACGAGCCGAGATCCCAGTGCGCTTTAGGCTCAAAGTCAAATTGAGTCGGCGTACCGTATTTACGAATTTCCTGATTAAACCTGTCATCCTCACCTTCCGGGACAAGTTCATTAGGGATATTCGGGATCGTGAGCATGATTTTTTCCATCGCGTCGTCAATTTCACGAGTCTTACCGTCAAGCTCTTTTACCCGGTCAGCTATAGCCTTCATTTCAGCCATTAGTGCGGAAATATCTTTTCCTTCCTTCTTATAACCCGGTATCAGCTTAGAAGCTTCATTTTGCTTGTTTTTTAATTGCTCTGCTTCAGCAATAATCTCTCTTCTTTTACGGTCGAGGTCCAAAAACTCTGTGAGGTCAATCTTTGAATGACGTTTTTCAAGCGCCTTAATCAACAGATCCGGGTTCTGTCTGATAACCTTAATGTCTAACATAATCTTACTTCCTTTCAAGCAGATAATATGATTTTAATTTATCCTATAATTTTAGTTACTTTACTTCTTGATACAGCTTCCTTTTCTTCCTCTGACAAAGGAACGTCACTTACACCGTCTGAAACGTGTTTAGCGTAAAGGTTCATTCCGTTGCGGTACATAAGCGCTGTCAATACAAGCCCGTCCTTCTTTGCGTTAGTTAATCCGATAGAGTAGCTTGAGCGGCCTTCATCTTTATCCGACGCAAAATACCGGACAATATCTACTCTGTCAAAATTAGTCTTCTGTTTTTCTTCAAGTGTGTCAATCCGCTCAATTATGCTTTTAAACACTTCCTCCTGTTCAACAGACTCAAAAGTCATATTTCCGGATGAAATCGTCTTTCTGGTCTGAGAAAGCAGCTGATTGACCTCCTGAAGCCGTTTTTCGGTCCGATTGAGCCTTTTTATAGTAAGGATGATCAATATTATACTCACTGTAAAGAGCAAAACTGCAATCACAGCTATAATAAGAATGATTTCCTTGTCCATAAAAATTACCCTTTCATTGTTTCACGTGAAACAATCATTTATTCGATCCAAGCAGATAATCTAAAAGTCGTTCACGTTCATCAGCCGAATAATATTCAATAACGATCTTACCGCGCCCTTTATTATCTGCAAGTTTTACCTTTGTTCCTAATGCAGAACGTAAACGTCCCTGCATTATCTCAATATCACGAGAAGTAGCTTCACTTGCTATGCTTTCGACAACATCTTTATTTGTTTCTTTGTTTTTTGACGCTGCTCCGGATGAGATTTTCTTAACTAAATCCTCGACCTGACGCGCATTCAAGCCTTTTTCAATGATCGTCTGTGCTACTGCGGCCTGAATATCCGAAGGCAGTGAAAGAAGCGGCCTGGCCTGGCCCGGAGTGATCGAACCGTCGATCATCATATCCTTAACAGACTGGTCAAGATTCAATAACCTCATTCTGTTAGCGATTTCGCTGCGACTTTTATTACCGACAATACCGGCAAGCTCTTCCTGCGTTAAATTATATTCAACCACAAGTTTTCTGTAGGCTTCAGCTTCTTCTATCGGATTCAGATCTTCACGTTGAATATTTTCTATCAATGCTATCTCGTGAATCTCTCTGTCCGTGAGTGAACGTACAATAACAGGAATTTTGTTCAATCCGGCAATTCTGGCAGCTCTCCATCTTCTTTCTCCGGCAACGATCCTGTAAATACTGCCTTCCTGGCGGACAATTATCGGCTGAATAAGCCCATGTTGTTTAATAGAATCGGCGAGATCGTCGAGTTTTTCTTTGTCAAATCGTTTTCTTGGCTGATCTCCTGACGGTTCGACCTTCATTATATCGATTTCTTCGACGCCAGAACTAATCGTGTTTTCTTCAATCAGAGCACTTAAGCCTTTTCCCAATGCGGATCTTTTTGTAACAGCCATAAATACACCTCGCTTAATTCAAAATTAGATGCCGGAAATACGGATAAATTCCTGAGCTAAATTCAGGTACGCCTCCGCGCCCTTAGAATTTTTATCGTACATTACTATAGGCAGCCCGTAACTTGGCGCTTCGGAGAGTTTAACATTTCTAGGTATTACAGTCTGATAAACA
>JAFWQX010000174.1 GCA_017508875.1 Clostridia bacterium
AAATGGGACAAAATTCCGAGTTTGAGCATTTTTGTCCCATTTCTTCGCTCATTTAACGCCGCCCTGATGCGGCGTCCTTTCAACAAATGGGACAAAACTTCGAGTTTGAGCATTTTTGTCCCATTTCCTCGCTCATTTAACGCCGCCCTGATGCGGCATCCTTTTTCCAAATGGGACAAAATTCCGAGTTTGAGCATTTTTGTCCCATTTCTTCGCTCATTTAACGGCGCCCTGAAGCGGCGCCCGCGCCAAAATACTACCTCATTAACATTCCACGAAGCCGGATAGATGGCTAAGAATTTTGTTTGACCGAAATGCGAATTAATGTAGGGAGCGCATGAGACCCAAAATTCGTGCCATCATCCGGTTCGTGCCCCATTTCCTCGCTCATTTAACGCCGCCCTGAAGCGGCGCCCGCGCCAAAATACTACCTCATTAACATTGCACGAAGCGGATAACGTCCAGCTTGTTCATGAAAGCCTCATCTGTCCTCCCTGAAGTACGACACTCCGAGCGAGGCGGGCGGCTGATTCTCGCGCCTGTTGCGGATGCTGGTAATGATCAGCACGATGATCGTAACGACGTAAGGAAGCATTTTGATAATAGTAGGTTCGATGATCACGCCGAACGAAGGAAGATAGGAGCCAAGAATAAACATGGCGCCGAAAACAAACGAACCGATTATGCTGAGGTACGGTCTCCACAGCGAGAAAATAACGAGCGCGACGCTCAGCCAGCCCATAGCTTCAACAGAAAGGTACGCTTCCTTTGAGCCCTGGTAGTCCATAACGTAAAACAGGCCGCCGACTGCCGCAATCGCCGAACCGATGATGGTGGCAATATATTTGTACCTTGTCACGTTGATACCGGCCGCATCCGCCGTTGCCGGGCTCTCGCCCACGGCCCTTAAATGAAGTCCGACGCGCGTGCGGGTCAATATAAGCGAAGCGGCTATTGCCACGCCTATACCGATGAATACAAGAATTCCGCAATACTGTAGCGCAGAACTGGTATTGTTAAAGGGAAATCTGAAGAACGGCAGAGCTCTTAAATAACTCGCGTCCTTTTTTTCAAGTGCGTTGAAAATATATTTGGTAAGTCCGGTTCCGAATATCGTCATCGCAAGACCTGTGACGTTCTGATTCGAGCGAAGTGTAACGGCGAGGAAGCTGTACAGCAGCCCCATAAGCGCGCCGCCTATCAGAGTCGCAAGAAGCGCTATTATAACGATCAGCCAGGCCGGAAGCAGCGGATCGGCACCGGCGGGGATCATAACGCTGAGCGCCGCACAGCCGCAAGCCGCGCCTATGCCCATGATGCCGGGAATTCCCAGATTCAGATGTCCGGCTTTCTCTGTAATGATTTCTCCCGTTGAACCGTAAAGGAACGTAACGCCGATAGCAAGCGCACTAAGCAAAAATTCTATTATTTTCATTTGAGCTTTCCTCCTTTATCCGGTATTGCCGGGGCCGGTGCAGCGTTTTCCTGATCATTTCCATGATCACTGCCGGAATGAATTGCCCCGGCTGCGTGACGGTTTTTATGGCGGAAATGAACTTTGTACCTTATGAAAAACTCGCATCCTATTACGAAGAAGATCACGATGCCTACTACGACGTCCGGGAAAGCATTGCTGACGCGGAACGTCGTTGCCAGCTGCCCTGCGCCAAGATTCAGGAAAACGACGAGGAGCGCGGTGCCGATCATAATGAGCGGATTGAAATTTGCCAGCCATGAAACGATTATTGCGGTAAAGCCGCGTCCTCCTACGGTATCGACTGTTATTGTATGGTCGAGAGCGGCAACGAGCATAAAGCCGGTCAATCCGCAGATGGCGCCGGAAAGGATCATCGTGCGCACAATAACTTTCTTAACGTTTATCCCGATGTAGCGGGCGGTGCGCTGACTTTCGCCGACGACCGAGATCTCATAGCCATGCTTGCTGTAATACAAATACACAAACATGAAGGCAGTCGTCAGCAGCACGATGATCGTAAACACCAGATAGGTATTGCCAAACGACGGCAGATGACCGCGCTGGAGTTCGCCGAGTGAACTCGATCCGTTTTTATCCTTAGTCCAGATGACAAGGAAGTAAGCGACAGAGAGCGTGGCCACATAGTTCATCATCAGCGTGAACAACGTTTCGTTGGCGTTCCACAGCGCTTTGAAAATAGCAGGTATTGCGGCCCATATTATACCGGCGGCTACGGCGGCAATAAGCATCAGAACGAGCAGCAGCCATTCCTGCTTTATACCTTTTCCGTAATACACGACGGCGGCGGAGGCAAGCGCGCTTATAAGCACCTGGCCTTCCGCTCCTATGTTCCAGAAGCGCATACGGAACGCAGGAGTCACCGCCAGCGAAATGATCAGGAGAATAGCGGTTCCTTTAATCAGTTCCCATATGCGGATCCTGGCGAGGCTCCAGGCGCCTCCGCCGAAGTTACCCTCAATAAACGCTCTGATGAATTCTCCGGGATTTGCGCCTATAAAGAGCGCCGCCAGAAGAGAGCAGAATAAGAAAGCGGCAACGACGGCGGTCGCTCTGATCAGCAGGCCTTTCCAAAAAGGCATTGCCGCGTTTTTAGTTATATGTATCAGCGGCTCTTTTACCGTGGTATGATGTTCCGAAGCCATTATGCCGCGCCCCCTTTCGTCTCGGCATCTCCGACCCTGTCGGACTTTGTCATCAGGAAGCCGACTTCCTCTTTCGTGGCCTTCCGCCCGTCAAGAATTCCTGTGACACGCCCGGAGTTTATTACGAGTATCCTGTCGCACAGGGCGAGCAGCACGTCAAGGTCTTCGCCAACGAATATTACCGCGACGCCGCGTTCTTTCTGCTCGTTAAGCAGATTATAGATCGCGTATGACGAGTTTATGTCGAGTCCTCTTACCGGATACGCCGCCATAAGCAGCGACGGTGCGGAAGCGATCTCGCGCCCGACCAGGACCTTCTGCACGTTTCCGCCGGACAATCTTCTTACCGGTGTTTTGAGGCTCGGGGTGGCAACTTCAAGGTCGCGCACGATTTCTTCCGCAAGTTTTTTGGGATCGTTGCGGTTTAAAAGCACGAAACCGGAACGGTAGCTGCGGAGCATGACGTTATCCGTGATATCCATACTTCCTACCAGGCCCATTCCGAGGCGGTCTTCCGGAACGAAAGACAGGCGCACGCCGAGTTCGCGGATCTGAAGAGGAGTTTTTTTGCGTAGATTTACCCGGGCGCCGTCTTTTGGATCATTGTACAGGATCTCGCCGGCTTCGGGGCTGTATATACCCGCGATCGCCTCCAGCAGCTCGCGCTGACCGCTGCCGGCTATTCCCGCGATACCGAGAATCTCCCCTCCGAAGGCGGAAAACGAAACGTCGTCCAGGACTTTAAGCCCCTCTTCATTGACCCCTGAAAGCCCTTTAACGACGAGTCTTTCAACTGTATTCACGGGCTCGGAGCGGTCAATGCTAAGCGATACTTTCTTGCCCACCATCATCTCTGTGAGAGAACTTTCGGTACTTTCTGAGGTGTTGACCGTGCCAATATATTCGCCCTTCCTGAGTACGGCTACGCGGTCGGAAATAGAAAGCACCTCGTGAAGCTTATGCGTGATGATAATTATGGACTTTCCGTGCTCTTTCATCTTTCGCAGTACGGCGAACAGTTTGGACGTTTCCTGCGGCGTAAGTACGGCAGTAGGCTCGTCAAGTATAAGTATATCCGCACCTCTGTACAGCACCTTTAATATTTCAACAGTCTGTTTCTGAGAGACAGACATCTCGTGGATCTTCTCTTTTGGATCTATATTAAAACCGTAGCGGTCCGCGATCTCGCGCACGCGCTCGTTAACTTCCTTGATATTGTATTTTGTTCCGTCCTTTACGCCCAGTACGACGTTTTCGGCTGCGGAAAACAGATCGACCAGCTTGAAGTGCTGGTGTATCATGCCTATTTTATGATCGAATGCATCTTTAGGCGATCTTATGACGACTTCTTCGCCGTCAACAAATATCTGCCCGTCATCCGGGTAGTAGATTCCGGCAACCATATTCATAAGCGTTGTTTTGCCGGAGCCGTTCTCGCCAAGCAGAGCAAGGATCTCGCCGTGTTTCAGATCGAGGTCAACGTTGTAATTCGCTCTTATGGTGCCGAACGTTTTTGTTATACCTTTTAATTCCAGTGCAAGCGGAACGGTTCGCGCTTCTGTCTGTTCCATAAATTGTCCTCCCGCGCAGGCAAGTGCAGCCGCGGTCAATTAACGCGATAACTGCCATATGGCAAAAACTGCTATAAAAAAATAAAAGCAGGGAAGGCAGGTAAAAACCTGCCTTTCCTGTAGACAGCGTCAATTATTATTTGTTTTTCCAGGTGATTCCGTCGATCTTAACGTCAAAGTAAGGAGCGGAACGGTATTCGGACTCGTGGAAGTATCCGTCTTTGATAACTTCGGTATCGGGAGTGAAAGCTTCGTCAGTGTCAACGTCAGCCTTGTAGGACGTGAGTTTCTCGCCGCCAACGGTGAAGTTATTGGTGTCGAATACGTGGCGTGTGCCGGCTTTGAGTTCAGCCTTATACTTGTCGATCTCAGCCTGCGTGCCATCAACAGGCGCTTTTTTGCCGAGTTCGGTGAGTTTTACGGAATCGGTGTCAACTGTGCCCGTCCAGTCGGTGTCGATCGCTTTTCCGGCCATCGTCTGTCTGCAGATGTACTCAACGTACGGAGCCCAGTCGATTCTGGAGGAAACGATGAACGTGTTGGGGCAGGAGCTTTCGGTAGAACCGTTGTAGGAAACGTTCGGAACGCCTTTTTCTTCGCATGCGGAAGGAGCGCCCATCGAGTCAGCGTGCTGGCTGATAAGTACGCAGCCGTCGTTGATCAGTGCGAGAGCAGCGTTCTTTTCTGTGGTCTCATCGTACCAGGAATCGGTGAACTGTACGTCCATGGTAACGGTAGGTACGATCTCTTTAACGCCAAGGTAGAAAGAGGTGTAACCGGAAATAACTTCGGCATAAGTGAAAGCGCCAACGTAACCGATCTTCGGAACTATGGTGCTGTCAGCTTCCATCATAGCTTTAAGCTTGAGACCAGCGGCGATGCCGGCAAGGTATCTGCCTTCGTAGATGGATGCGAAAGCGTTGTGATAGTTATCAAGTTTCTCGGTGTGAGCCTTTGTGCCGGTGGCATGGCAGAACTGAACAGCCGGGAACTCTTTAGCGGCTTTGATCATGAAGTCTTCATGGCCGAAGCTGTCGGCGAAGATAACTTTGCAGCCCTGAGCGATAAGGTCTTTAGCAGCGACGTAGCAGTCATTGCTTTCAGGAATGTTCTTCTTGATGATGACCTGGCTGTTGGAAAGGCCGAGAGCCTTCTGTGCATCTTCTACAGCGTTGATGAAGTTCTTGTCGTAGGTCGATGATTCGTCGTGAAGCAGGATGACACCGATCTTGAAATCAGCATTCGCGTTGGTGCAACCGGCCAGACCGACACAGAGTCCGGCAACCATCAGAACCGCCAAACAAAGTGAGATAAGTTTTTTGAACATTTTACCGTTCCTCCAATGAATTTTTTATGATCACCGGTCTGCCGGCGCCTTTTCCTTCGTTTGCTGACACGCAACGTTATTGATCTCGCTCATAATTGAACGCCCTCAACTCCGCTGTGCATCGCGAACTCAGGATCCTGCACACGGGCCGCGTAATCCGTATTTATTGCAGCTAAGCGTATTTTCCGCCTGCCGCGTCTCGTTATGATCCTTATCTTCTGTGAATTTTCCGACCGGCCGCCTTGCGTGGCAGCCATTGTTTATCTTAAGCATATCCGACATTCGTAAATCCGGTTTCTTATCTTTTGAATAAAATAAAACGAGGGCGTTCCTTCTTCTGCTCAGCAGAATCTGATTCCGTCCTCCGCATCCATCGATGCTATCCGGGCCATCGACTCCACGCGCAATCCTTCCGCACGCAGTTCGTCTCCGCCCCCCTGGTATTTCTTTTCTATCGCGATGCCAGCTCCGGCAACGTTTGCCCCTGCCTCTGCGCACAGCTCTTTAAGAGCCCTCAAAGCGCTTCCGTTTGCGAGAAAGTCGTCAACGATCAACACGGTGTCTTCGCCGCTGAGATACTCTTTCGACACGATCATCGTGTAGTCGTTTCCGTGAGTATACGAATGCGCCTTCGCGCTCCACACGCCGCTTCCGATGTTCGACGTTTTGGATTTCTTGGCAAACAGCGCCGGACAATGAAGATGCAGTGCGACAAAGCATGCTATTGCGATTCCGCTGGCTTCGGCGGTAAGGACTTTGGTCACTCCGCAGTCCTTAAAGAGGCCGGCAATTTCCGCGCCCACAGCATCCAGCAGTTCTGCGTCGAGCTGATGGTTCAGGAAGGAATTTACCTTAAGTACGTCGCCGGGAAGTACTTTCCCGTCTTTTCGTATTCTCTCTTCCAAAAGCTGCAATGTGCTTTACCTCCTTTAGAGTATCCTGCGCTACCGCGTAAAAAAGAATACATAATTATTTTACCATAATAAGGGAGATAGTGCAACAAAAAAGTTATGGGAAAAGGAGTGAAAATGTTGGTGAAAAAGGGGCGAAAATAGAGTAAGGAAGGGGCGAAGAAAGGGTTAAGAAAGAGCGAAGAAAAAGCGGAGAAGGAGCGAAGAAGGAGCGAAGAAGGAGCGACCGGCCGGGGACACAAGAATGAATCGCGCTTACAGCGCGGCGGTTTTATTAGAAACACCGCCTGAAATCCAAAAATCAAGATCCAGGCGGTGTTCTGCGCCCATTTTCCGCCGCGAAGCAGCGCCCTCATCTTAAAAACACCGCCTGAAATCCAAAAATCAAGATCCAGGCGGTGTTTCACTTCGTTTCATTGTGCGCTTTGAGGCCGCGCCGCATAGCTGACAATGATCTCCGCCGCCTTAACAAGCAGCTCGTCGGGGATATTGAGCGCCGGAAGCAGACGCACACGGTTCTTAGCAGTAAGGCAGAGCAGACCGGCGTTAAGGCAATCCTTGACCACCTCTCCCGCGGGGCGCTCCGTCTCAATACCGACCATCAGCCCCATGCCGGAAACGCTCTTGACGCCCGGCCTGCCGAGAAGCATTGACCGCAGCAGCTCGCCCTTCCTCCGCACTTCGCCCAGCAATTCGTTGTCGATCCTGCTCATTATGCTGAGCGCACCGGCACAACAGACGGGATTACCGCCGAAAGTTGACCCGTGATCGCCGAAGCCGAGGACGCCGGCAGCTTTTTCCGCGATAAGCGCAGCACCGATCGGAAGCCCGCCGCCGAGACCCTTTGCCGTCGTGACAACGTCCGGTTCGAGCCCGAAATTCATATACGCGTAAAGCTTACCGGTGCGGCCGTTGCCCGTCTGAACCTCGTCAACTATCAGCAGCGCGTCATTCGCGTGTACAAGTTCCTGCGCCTTCAGCGCCCAGTCTTTATCGATGGGCAAGACGCCGCCCTCGCCCTGGATGCATTCGATCATCAGGGCGCAGACGTTTCCGCCGGCAAGTTTTTTCTTTAATTCGTCGAGCGATTCCGCGGTGTTAGCGTCGATATAGTCAAATCCGGGCGTCAACGGCGTGAAAAGTTCGTGGTAGTGGTCCTGGCCCGTTGCCGCCAGCGACGAAAGCGTGCGGCCGTGGAAGCTGTTTTTTAGCGTAACGATCACGTTCCTCGAGCTGCCGTACTTGTCCGACGCATATTTACGGGCAATTTTGAACGCACATTCGTTGGCCTCCGCGCCGGAATTGCCGAAGAACACTTTGCTCATGCCGGTACGCTCGCAGAGCAGCTTTGCCAGCTTCGCGCAGGGCTCGGTATAATACAGATTAGACGTGTGCTGAAGGAGCGACGCCTGGTTCGCGACCGCCGCGGCCCATTCCGGATCGGAATAGCCGAAAGCATTGACGCCGATGCCGCTGCCCATGTCGATATACTCGTTCCCCTCTGCATCGTACGCCAGCGAGCCGCTGCCTTTAACGATCACGGGGCTGAAACGGTTATACGTGTGTGCCACAAATCGTTTATCTGTCTCACGGATATCGCAGCTCGCGATAGCGTTGCTTTTTTTCAAATCTTCCATTCTGATCACTCCTCGCAGTACCTTCGCCCGCCACCGGCAGCGTCATTCGCCGCGGATAAGCGTACCGGCGCCTTCGTCGGTAAGCAGTTCCATAAGTATCGAGTGCGGAACTCTGCCGTCCATAATGACAACGTTTTTCACGCCTTTTCTGAGCGCTTCCAGGCAGCATTCGACTTTCGGTATCATCCCGCCGCTCACCGTGCCGTTGTCAATAAGCTCCGCGGCCCCTTCGCGCGTGAGTTCGGGTATCAGCGTCGCGGGGTCGTCTTTATCGGCGCGGATGCCGTCAATGTCGGTCATGAGCAGCAGGCGGATCGCTCCGAGCGCGCCGGCAATGTGCGCGGCAGCCGTATCGCCGTTGATGTTGTACACCGACCCGTCAGCGCCGGCGGCAACGGTCGAAACGACCGGTATGTACCCTTTTTCCAGAAGATCAAGCACCGGCTGGATATTGACCCCGGTGATCTCGCCCACGAACCCCAGCCGCGGATCCTTCTGCTTCGCCTCGATTAGCCTGCCGTCAACGCCGGAAATTCCTACGGCGTTGCCCCCGCGGCTTTCGAGCAGCGTTACGAGCGATTTGTTGATCTTTCCCGTGAGCACCATCTGGACGATGTCCATCGTTTCGGCGTCGGTCACGCGCAGACCGTCAACGAAGCTGACTTCTTTTCCGAGTCTGTCCATCAGTTTGCTGATCTCGGGTCCGCCGCCGTGTACGAGCACGACTTTCACCCCGATGAGCCACAGCAGGACAACGTCTTCCATTACCTGTTCCTGAAGTTTGCTGTTTATCATCGCGTTTCCGCCGTATTTCACTACTACGACGCGGTCCGTGTACCGTTTGATGTACGGGAGGGCCTGTACGAGTATTTCGGCCCGCTCTGAGTTTGTTATTTCGTGCTGCATTGCTTTGTTTCTCCGTTTCTTTTGCGCGTTTGCCCGGTGTTTTGGGCTTCAGGCACCGGTTTTTACGTCCTGTAGTCGCCGTTTATGCGTACGTAATCGTACGTAAGATCGCAGCCCCAGGCGGTGGAGCGCACTTTTCCGCTGCCGAGATCGACGAGTATTTCGATCTCTTTTTCGCTGAGCACCGCTTTCGCTTCCTCTTCGGAGAAAGGAATTCCGGCGCCGTTTTCGCATACTTTAACTGTTCCGGCTGCGCTTTTAAAAGCAACCGCGATAGTACCGACGTTGACGTCCGCGCCGCTGTAGCCGATCGCGCAAAGGACCCGGCCCCAGTTAGCATCCGCGCCGAACATTGCCGCCTTTAGAAGGCTGGAGCAGACGACGCTCTTGGCCACGGTCTGAGCCTGTTTTTTGCTGCGGGCGCCGGTGACGATGCACTCGAGCAGCTTCGTTGCCCCCTCGCCGTCGGCGGCAATATTTCTGCAAAGCCAGACGGTCACGGTGTTGAGCGCCTTCATAAACGTTTTGAAATCCGGCCCGTCGCAGTCGATCAGTGCATTGCCCGCGCATCCGTTCGCCAGCACGACCGCCATATCGTTCGTGGACGTGTCGCCGTCAATGCTGAGCATGTTGAACGTGTTTTTTACATCTTCGGACAACGCTTTTTTGAGCATTTCTGCCGTGACGGCTACGTCTGAAGTGATAAATACGAGCATCGTTGCCATATTAGGATGGATCATTCCGCTGCCTTTCGCGATGCCTCCGATGCGGCATTTTTTTCCTCCGAGTTCGAATTCGACCGCCACTTCTTTGCGGTACGTGTCAGTCGTCATTATTCCCGCGGCTGCCTCGGCGCTTCCGTCCTTTGAAAGTTTTTTTACGAGTTCCGGTATTCCGGCGGCGATCGGTTCTATATGGAGGGGCTGTCCTATGACGCCGGTGGAGGCAACGACGACGTCTTTCGGGCTTATTCCGAGCGCTTTTCCGGTGAGTTCGCACATGGTGCGGGCAATATATTCGCCGTCTGCGTTGCAGGTGTTGGCGTTTCCGCTGTTGCAGATGATCGCCTGTGCTTTTCCGTCGGCAATGTTTGCTTTTGTTACTGTGAGCGGCGCTCCTTTTACCTGATTCGTCGTATATACCGCGGCGCACGAGCCGGGCACGTCGCTGAATATGAGGGCAATGTCGTTTTTGCTTTTGTTTTTGCGTATGCCGCAGTTTTCGCCCGATGCCGTGAAGCCTGCCGGGGCGCATATGCCGCCGTCAATAAATTTTATTTTCTTTTTCGCCTGATCGCTCATTCCGAACGCCTCCGATCAATTATTTATGTTTGTGTCTTTTCCGGGTTTTCCCGGAGATTTCCGGGCTTTTCCGGACTTTTCCGGATATTTCCGGACTTTTCCGGATTTTTCCGGACTTTTCCGGATTTTTCCGGATTTTTCCGGACTTTTCCGGATATTTCCGGACGCCGCCTGCCCTTACGGATTGTCCGCGCCGAGCAGAAGTCCTTCGGTCTCCTGGAATCCCAGCGCGATATTCATATTCTGGATCGCCGCGCCGGACGCGCCCTTGCCGAGATTGTCATACCTGGCAGTGAGGACCGTACGCCCTTCGCCGCCCCATACGCTGATCTCGAGAACATCTTTGCCCGAAAAAGCCGCAGCCGACAGGAACCCGCCTTCGTCGCATTCCCGTCTGACTTTTATTATATCACTATCTCCGTAATAATCTTCATAAATTTTTAAAAGAAATCCGGAAAAGTCGGAATTATCGCAGCCGCCATGCGCTTCTGCCTGATCAAAAGTGACGATCGCCTCCATCCCGGAGTAAAAATCGCCCACGACCGGGCAGAAAACAGGCGCTTTATTGATCCCGGAATACATTACCATCTCCGGCAGATGCTTATGCTGCTGAGAAAGGCCGTACATTCGCGGCGCTTTAAGCAGCGGATCGCGCTCCGGCGCCTCATATTCGGCTATCATACGCTTCCCGCCGCCCGAATAACCGGTAAGCGAGGTGAAAGACAGCGTTTTTTCGGGGTCAAGAATACCTGCTTCCGCCAGCGGCGCGGTCAATACGATGTATCCCGTCGCGTGGCAGCCCGGGTTCGCGATCCGTTTAGCGCCGGCAATAACTTTTCTCTTCCCTTTCAGCTCCGGAAGCCCGTACGTCCAGCCCTGCGCAGTCCTGTGCGCCGTCGAAGTATCGATCAGTACGGTGTCAACGTCCCCCGCCAGCTGAACTATTTCCCTGGATGCCGCATCGGGCAGGCACAAAAACGCCGCGTCGGCCTCCTTTATCATGCTTAACCTGGCGTCAATATCTTTTCTTCTTTCTTCTTCCAGCGTGAGCAGTTCGATCTCCTGCCTGTTTTTCAGCCTCTCCCTGATATTCAGACCTGTTGTCCCCGCCGAGCCGTCAATAAATATTTTTTTCATTGTCGTTCCCCGTTCTTTTTCCGTTTCCGACCATACCGCTAAAGTCATCAATAATACCTGCTCCCCGGCGTTGCCGCCTGTCGAAAGCGAGTATGCGCATATTTTAGTCTTTTATTCGCATTTTGTCAAATATTTTTTAAAAATATTCATCGTGCAACTGGGGACAGGCACCTGTTCCATCCTCATGCAACTGGGGACAGGCACCTGTTCCGCGCCGGGCACACACCAGATGCGGCCTGCCCTCCTTCCTCTCCGGACCCTCAACCCGCCCCTGCAAACCCGTCCCCGCCATGCAACAGGTACCTGTCCCCAGTTGCATAAACCCGTCCCCGCCACGCAACAGGTGCCTGTCCCCAGTTGCATAAGTTTGGCCAATAAAAATACCGCCTGATCTCAGCGGTCTGTTTTCAGGCGGTCGGTCTTCAATTAAAACTAATGCACCGGCGTTTGACACCGGCTAAACGGCCGAAAAGCGATCAGATCATTGCACCCCGGCGAGCCTTGCCCTCAACGCATCGATCTTATCCGCCGCCATCCCGGCATTTTTAAGGAAGCGCTCAGCGTACGCGGCAAGGTCTGCGGTCCGAAGATCAAGCGCTTCGTCACCCGCCATGCTGCGGATCATCGGATCCAGCACGTCGCTCACAATAACGTCGTACTTCGCCTTATCCGACTGCTCCGTAAAACCATAATAATTAAAATAAGTAATCATATAATCGCTAACGATCTCATCGTACGTTGCCCCCGCAAACGCCTCCAGCAGCATACACACAAAACCGGTCCGATCCTTGCCCTCGGTACAATGCACGAGATAAGGCCCGTCGTTGTCCGCCATCGCCTCCAGACCGCGCACGACCTTGCCCCGGAACTCATCCGAACCGAAATTCATATTGAGCGCGAGCGGGATGACTTTCCCTGACTGATAAAGCGAAAGAAAATACGGCGAATTAAAACCGGCGGCGTCAATATACCCCTGTATCTTCGCGTCGTTGTCCGACAGATTCACGATATACCGTACCCCGGCGTTTTTGATGAGGGCGTCAACGTACGGCGCGCGGTTATGCTGGTTATCGCAAGGCGAAGCGGATCTGTAAACGACACCGCTCTTTATATTTCCCGCCTCTATCGTCCTGAAGTTCGCAAAAACCTCGTCGCTCGGATATTTCTCGCGTTCGTCCTTATAATTCAGATCCCGCGCGTCCTGGATCGCCGCATACTTGCCCGTCTGCGAGAGCGTTATCCGCGCCGTGTCACTCTCTTTCAGACCCGCGACCTCCCACAGATCCGCACCGTTATTGATGGCAGCCTTGATGTAGTCGTAACCAGGGTACGCTATAAGCAGCGGCTTTCCGGTCTGCGTGTAGTACCCGTTGTAATACGGCAGATCCTTAAGTTCATACCCGTTCGAGAACGTCACGTTAACACTGTCGCCGTACTTAAACCCGAGCGCATTGAAGTCGTCGATCGTCATCGTGATGTACACGCCGCCGAATTCGGGCTCGTGGATCAAGCCGGTCTCTCCGAGTTCAGGCTCGTTTTTACCGGTGCAGCCGGTCAACAGCATCACCGCGAGCAGGCTCAGAAGAATGCCGGCCACGGCGGCAATACGTATAAACTCTTTCTTCGCTGCGTGCAGCTTTTTATTTGCTTTTAGCGGCTTTTTCTTCTCTGTGAGCAGCATTTTCATGTTATTCTCCTTTCGGCCCGTCGGAAATCAAACGGCCGTATGGCAATCGGGCCGAATGATAACCGGTCAGAAATTAAAATGGAAACTCCTGAATCCGCTTCCGTTTTTATCAGATACCCATTCCGCGGACACGGTGCATTTTTTCCCTGCAGACTCAACAGCGTACGTGCCGGAAATGGCAACACTTCCGTCGAACAGCCCGCTCGTTATATTCCACCCTGTCCTGGTCCACGTGTACCCGTCGGCAACAGGATATAGCTCGAGCATTTTGTCTACCGTTTCGCAAGTCGTTTCATAATCAACGGTACCCGGGTAAAATTTAGCATATATGCCATCGTAATCCCTGGCAACAAGCAGATTCATCATTTCGACAAACTTTTCGTCCAGACTTTTCACAGACACGCCGCGGCCGCCGCATCCGGCAAGGCATGAAACCGTGATCACAGCGGAAATGATGATTGCGATAAGGAGTATCGGTTTCCTGGTTCGCATTTTCATCGTGGCTTCGGCTGTGGTATTGACCGTAGTTATCTTTTTTTCCCCTTTTTGCTCCATTTTATGCCCTCCTTTGCCGGCATTTAGATATATGGGCTGAAATTTGCCTAATTATAACACTGCGTTTGCACAATGTAAACGAAAAGCGGCCAACCATTTCCGGCTGTCCGCTCTTCTTTTCCGGCATGAAAATCAGACTGTCAGTTTACGTTTCACCTATGCCCCGGACGGCAGGCTATTGCCAACCATTATCTGCACGAACGAGCAACCTGGAACGAGGACCGCAAATTCGGAATCGTCTCCGGAAATCGCGGCAGAGAACAACTCGATGCAGCCTGAAGACAACGTTGCCGCGTCATGAAGACTAAGCGTTTTCGCACGAATGACCTTATAAGAAGCATTGCCGCCAAATCCCAGATCACGCACAGAAGACAGATCCAGAAGCAGCGATTCATTGTTAAGATTGACAACGGAGACAGTCAAAACGCCGGATGCGGCAGAAACAAGGGCGGAAGCATTGTCCGCGTCGATCCGTGCGTTTAAGATCTCACCGCCAATGTGCGCTTTCAGCAGCTCATACGCATAACCGGTTCCGGCAAGTTCGCGAGTACTTCCCGATGATGCGATCATACCTTCGAACGGATGAAAAAAGCTTGCGGCCAAAAGAAGGTGATCCGCGCCGGTACCGATCGCCGACAACATATACGTGCTGTTTCCGAGGAACATCATCGTGCTCGGTGCGAGGCCAAACGTCCAGTTCCATTCGTCGAGATACAGCCCCTTCTCCCCGGTCAATCCGGGAACGGCCTCTTCAAGCACTTTTTCGATGCTTTTTACGACAGGAAGTTCAGAAGAAATGAACCCGGAGCAGGTGCGGCGGAGAAAATCAGCGGCCTTGAAGCGGTCGGAAAAAGTATCTACCGCGCCGTAATAATTGTGCACAGAGATCAGGTCGTACCGCGTCCCGAGTTCGCCGAGACGTCTGAAATACGTCTTCGTCCACTGTATCATTTCCTCCGTCGTATCGCATGCACCTACGATGGCGCACAGATCAGGCTGAACCTCCCGCATAGCAGTTATATAATTATCCGTTATTGCCGCGGCCAGCAGCGGATCACGGTAGAGCGCATCGCCGAAATAATACACTTCGTTGCCGATGAACCACGACGAAACAACGTGCAATCTCTCCAGACAATATTTAACAAGCTCCGCGGCATCCTTTTCGTTGCCCCTCACCAGCGAAACCGTCAGTTCCGCCTTCGCGCCTATTTCTTCGCACAGCAGGAAAAATTCTTCGAGCCCGAAATCCAGCGTGTCCTGGTCAAAAGTCGAAGTGAACAGGAAGCTGCCCATGCCTGTAAACCCGCTTTCGTTTGCCTCCATCGGTTTTCTGAATGCCGCCGGCTTGAGGCTTTCCCTCCAGTCAAAACGGTCAGCGCAGCAGCCTCCCGGATAACGCAGCGCAGCGGGCGCGAGCGTTTTCAGCGCGGAAACCGCGTCAATACTCATGCCGTAGAAATTGTCCGCGGGCAATAATGAAGCTTCAAATATTTCCACTTCTCCGCCGCTCGAGCGCACGGTCAATCTCTCTCCGGGCGAAGGTTCTCCGCCGGAATTGCCGGCATTGCCGACCGGCATGAAGCTGAACTTATGCGCTTCAGCTTCGCGCCCGGAACAAAACTCTCCCAATTTACTATCCCCGACGTATACGGAAACGACGTTATTTTTATCGTCCGACGCAGTCCATACCTCAAGCACGTACTCTTTCCCGTAATCTAAACGCAGTTCGTCGCTGTACCGGAGTTCGCCCCCGTCATCAAGCACGACGTAATTGCTGCCGCATATGCTACGAGCCTTATCGTCCGTCACGGTCCTTCCGGAGGAAACGGACCACGCCTCCAGGCTTTGAGAAACCTGCTCAATCGCGTAAAACTTCCTGTTGTTGAGCAGCTCGGCCGATAGTCCCCCGTACCAGCAGGAACGCGTGATCTCCATATTCATGCCGAAAAGCGCATCGGAAACAGCCTTTCCGGTACTTTCAGATACGGACAATCTCGCTTTTGCCGCTATCAGATCTGAATATATCACAAGTTCCGCATCGAACTTAGCCCCGGACGGCAGCACCGCGGTCAATACGTTTTCGCCCTTTACCAGCGCTTTCCCTCCAGCCGTGAGGTCAACATATTGCGAGCCCGTATCGCGTGAATACCGTCCCGCCTCTTCGCCGTTCAGATAAAACAATACGTCCTGCCCTTTTCTCACCTGGGGAGCCCCGGTAAAGCGTACGCAAACGGCATTGACAACGCTCCCGTCGATCGGTGATTCGAATCGGAATCCTTCATTAAGTTCCCGGCTGCAGAATGTAAACGCGGGATATTTCGAAAGGTCCGTCGCGGTATATACCGGTCCAGGCGGCGTTTTTTCCGGGTAACTGATCTCAGTCAGCGGGATATTTTCGGGCTCGCCCCAATCCTGCAACGGAGTGATGTTTTCTCCCGGCTTCTCGTGATCATTCCGTGCGCAACCCGAAAAGGCAGCCGGTATCGTTGCTGCCATCATAAGGGCGATCGATGATAATATCATTTTTCCTATTCGCATTTCGGGCCACGCCTCCTCTTTAATAAGCAAAGATCAGGCAAAATCATTTAGCTTTCTTCTTTTTCCCCGCCACAACTATGGCGATCACCACTGCAGCGACCAGCACAGCTGCACCGATCGAAATACCGGCGATAAGCCCGGCATTCGGTTTATTGTCCGCTGTCTTTCCGCTATTGTCAGCAGTCTTCTCAGGAGCAGTGGCTGCAGGAACTGTGGCGTCAGCGGTCGCAGGCACGTCGGTCGGTGCGGCGGTAGGTGCTTCTGTTAGCGCCTCGGTAGGAGCAGAAGGCTCATCGGTCGCTGCCGCTTCAGGTGTAGGCGTAGCCGGAGCTGCTTCATAGAAGGTAAACATTCCGATATTGTTCGCAGGCCACGCGGGGCTTGACGACGTGATCTGTATTTTAACGGTGCACAAGCCTGTCACAGGCTTTGCAAATTTAAACTCGTCATAATTCGCATTATTGTAATCCTCGAGCTCCCAGCCGTTGCCGCCGAGACCCTCGCCGCTTCCCTGAAGCTCATCGTTTATAAAGAGGTCAAAATCCGTGCTTTCCGCTGCCAGTCCGTACGACATATACGACATGGCGTCAACGCTCTTTTCGCCGAAATCTACCGTGAACGTGAACGAATCACCCGCGCCTTCGTGGATAAAGAACATGCCGTCAAATTCCTTCTGTTCATCCGAAGCGGAATTGACGCCGATCGCGTGGTCTGTCAAGAATTGTTCGCTGTCTCGCGTAATTGCCCCGCGTTTAAGCAGCACTTTTCTCGCATTTATCGCCAGACTGTCCCCGGTCATCACAAAATCGGGTTCGTTGTCAACGCTCTGCTCCGGATCGTATGCCGCGCTGTCAAAAAACTCAAAGAGTCCGATAGCGTTTGCGGGCCATGCGGGGCTGGACGAAGTAAGTTCGATCACGATCGTCTGTACGCCGCTGATAGGCGGGTTTATCTCGAACGAATCCTGCATGGCACCGTTATACCCTTCCCAAAGATCCAGCCATCCTGTGCCGCCCGTTGACGCGCCAGAACCGAGTTTAACACCGTTTGCAAATACGTCGAACTCTGTAGGCTCAGCCACTCCGCCGTAATGCATATACGAAAATTTGTCCGCCTTAAACGTTCCGAAATCCACCGTAAAAGTGAATTTATCTCCGGCGCCGGTGTGGAAGAAGAACTGTCCGTTGTATTCTTCACTCTCCGTTCTATTCGTGTCGATCACTACCGCACCCCTGGTATACTTAGAAGTATCGTACTCGAACGAACCTTCTATCGCCAGGATCTCGCTTGCCCTGGGGTTAACGTATCCGTTTTTCATAACGAAATCAGCCTGTTCAGCCGCCTGCTCGCCAAAACTGCCGATGGTGACCAGCGAAACGGCAAGCGCAGCTGCTATAACGATCGCTAAAATCCTGTTTTTCATTTTAGTTCCTCCTTGTGGTTCTGCTGTTTTAATATTTACTGAACTGTTCAAGCATGGCAAGTACGTTTTCCACAGGCACGTCGCCGGGAATCGCATGCGTTGGAGCGAGGATAAAACCTCCTCCTTTTCGCATTATCCCGACAGTGTCCTGTATTTTTTGTTTGACCTCTTCCGGCGAAAGATTCGGCAGCGCTTTTTGCGTAGAGATCGTTCCCCAGAAGCTCAGCTTGTCTCCGTAAGTCTGTTTTATTTTATTAAGATCGTATATTTCCGGCTGGACGGTCTGGTAGCAGTCAAGTCCGATCTCTATCAGGTCGGGGAACACTTCTTCTACGTCTCCGCACGAATGCTGGATCACAAATTTACCGTTCTTTTTAGCGCGGCGGTACAGCTCGGCCATACGCGGCTTAATAAACCTTCTCCAGAGCGGTGCGCCCATTATCATGCCGCGCTGCTGCCCCCAGTCATCTCCGAAATATACCGCGTCAAACGGATATTCGTTCATGATATCCAGCACGCGCAGATCGAATTCCATGATTTTGTCAAGAAGTTCGTCAACAAATTCCGGATCTGTCAGCATATATGCGAGCGCGTCTTCCATACCGACGTAGCTCCACAGCCGTTCAAACATCGAAAAACCGATTCCCGCGAAACAGAATTTGTCCTCTTTCGTCGAAAGCAGCTGCTCACATTTCTCGCGTATCCGCTTTTCATTCAGAAAAGGCACTGGGAAAAGCGAAATATCGGGCTCCTTGATCACCGGGTCGTTGACAACGCCGATATCTTTATCAGCGCCGGTACGGTCCCACGTCACGCCGAAATCGTCAACAAAATGGCCCGGCCGGTCAGGGTCTTCTTCCGGATAGCCCCAGTATTGCCAGTAATGGAGGCAGAGCGCGTACCGGTCAATGAAATGATCGTCGCCCAATGCTCTCGCCACTTTTTCATATTCCTGCCCGGTAAATTCCACGAACCAGGGCAATTTGTCCGTCTCTTTATGATTCAGAGCCTGTATTACAGTTTCGCGTCTCGTCATAGCGGGCATCCCTTCCTTTTCTCTCGTTTTTAAAATCTTCCCGTTTACAAATTCTTCCAACTTACAAATTCTTCTCGTTTATATACAAAACGTTGCTCGTATCATTATTCTGGTGAAGCTTGCAGTAATTGCCGGGCGTGGTTCCCGTCGCGGCCTTAAACGCGTGTATGAAATAATATTCATCCTTAAATCCGGTTTTATAAGCAACCTCTTTGATAGACAGCACCGTGCAGCTGAAATAATACTTGGCTTTCTCTATCCGCCTTTCATTCAGATCCTTCATCGGAGTTGTGCCGAATATTTTTTTGTATAATCTGGAAAAATACGATTGGCTCACGCCTGCCCTTTCTGCCAGCTTGCTTATATTCCACGCCAGCCCGGGATTCTCCAGCATATACGTCCTTGTCTGCTTGATCTTGCGAACTACCGCCGCGTTCACGTTAATAAGCTGAGTCCGCATATAATCCTTCGAATTGACAACGATAAACAGCAAAATATATTCGAGCCTGTTATTGATCAGGCGCCGGATCTCGGGCGTTTTGATATAATTTTTCTCGATCTCCGACAATTCTTTGATCACTCTGCTTATGTGTTCGGTGCGTTCCGGATAGAACGGTTCCAGCGGCGTGATCATGTCAAGTATTTCCGCTGCGCCATTGCCGTCATCGTGAAATTTAATAAAATCGTTTGACCATAACCCTTCGGGGTCGATCTCCCTCTCCTTCGGGTAAAAGCATCTTTTTGAGTCCGGCGGGAACAATACCATAGCTTTCGGCCTTACCTCTATCTCCTTTCCGTCTGTCACAAGGACGGTAGGTGACTGGAACAGTCCGAGAAAATATGAGCCCGGCTCATCATATTGATCGACGTATATCATTCCGCTCGGATGAGAAAAGTTCCATCCAATTTCATTGATCCTAAGCATTGTCCGTTCACCGTCCGTTACGACCGCAATTTCAGCAGTCCGTCCTCTGTCACTTCTATCTCCGCGATCGCCGGTCTCTCTGCAAAATCATTGCCGTAGAAAGCAGTCGTGTATAATTTTCCGTCGTTTGCGCGGAAAATGTTGTTATGTCCTCCGTTTATCAGGAGCAGGCGGCGTTCGCTGTACGGCCCCTCCAGCTTATCGGAAACCGCATAGAAGCTGTCGTACGACTGATACGCCGAACCGTCCTCCCTGTAATGAATCGCGTACGTTGCCGAACATAAGTAGTACAGCCCGTTTATTTTAAAAAGGAAACAGCCTTCAAACCCTACCCTGAGTCCGCTCTCGCTGACGAGCGCTTTCGGGCTCGAAGCAAGTTTCGTCATATCGTCGCTCATGCGGGCAATTATTCCGTCCGACCATATCGCGTACACGGCTCCGTCGCTGTCAACGAAAAACGTCGAATCGATATAATCAAACACCGGCCTTTTACATATATCTTCGTACGGCCCTTCCGGCGCTCCGGTCCTGCTCCTCAGTATTGACCCGTTCATCGCGCCCCAGCCCATAGAGTAGCAGATATAATAATTGCCGCCAATATAGTGGAGTTCCGGCGCCCAGATAGGCGAACTTCCGTCTTTTATCATCTCTTTCTGCCAGTCGGCGTCACGCTGATAGTTCCATACAGCGCCTAGATCTGTCCAGGCCGCGAGATCGTCCGAACGGTATACGTGTATTTCCTTCGTGTTTGCCCAATCGACAGGATCATACGTTCCGGTCATATAATATTTTCCGTCCGCGCCGGTCAATATAAACGCGTCTCTCAAATGGATGTCCGCGATCGCTTTTACCGGTTTTTCCGGAATTCCTCCGAACGACGGCGCGTTCTGTGACAATTTATATTCCGAATCTGCCTGGAATTCCGGCGTCATTCCGGGCGAGTACGAAAATCCGACGTCGATCTTATAAAAAACGTTTTTCTTGAATACCGTTTCCGCAGTATATCTCCCGGAATGAAGCTCGTTGTAGTGAATTATTATTTCCGCGTCATCCGCCCCTTTTACGGTCAGGTTCTGGTTTCCGGTCTCGGAGAAAGCGATATACGTGCTGTATCTGACGTAATTTGTCAATTTCAGCCTGGAATTATCCGGTATCTCGCCTATATCCTGAACGATACGCGTAAACAGGCTCTGCTCGTCCGATTTAGATCTGTGCAGAGTCAATTTAGCTCCTTTGGAGCGTTCAACGTATTTATCGATCTCGTTTAGTTCGTCTGCAGTGTAATTCATGATCTTCTCCAGTTTTTCAGATCCTCCGGACGGTTCCGTTTCAGCACCGGGTGCATTCGTCCGCTGTGCCATTCCGATCGGGTCAATATCCGTTTCGCCTTTCGCGCATCCGGATATGATCGCGGTCAAAATAATTACAATTATGATCAAGTATACGGTTTTACGTTTCTTGCCGTTCGATTCCGGTCGCGAATTGACAATACCCGCTCCTGCCATCTCGTTTAGCCCTGCTTTCATTGGGATTGATTTAATTATAACCCCGCCATTATGAAAAGTACTATCCACTAAATGCGATTTTGTGCCCAAATCAGCCCATTATTTCGGCGCGTTCAATAAAATGAACGGCGTTGTCACCATCGACATGCGCCTCAACCGGGACGGCAGCATTGACGACGGACAACGCCGTGTTATGGAGGCCGCTGCGCAAATTATGCGTTGACAGTTCGGCCCGAAATTATTTTGCTAAGCACCCGCAGTGCTTGTACCGTTATTCTACCGAGAAGAACACCTCGAGCTTCACCGCACCAGAATTATCCCTGATAACCACCTTATAATCGCCTTCAGGAATGCCAATATACGGCACGACCTGCGGATTCTGCGGCGTAGCGCAGAACCAGTCCGCGACAGCGGAAGGTTTGTCAGGCTCCAGCAGGTACCAGTCGCGCCGCGCGCTCGGCGTAGTGTCGAAGCACGCGTAGAACACGCCTGCGTCCTTGCCGGGCACGTAAACCTCCGGATAGAAGGCCAGATAGTCATTAGCCTCTCCCCGCGCGGTGATCAGGATCGGTTCGCCCTTCTCGAACACCTTCTTATTAACCGAAAGAAAACGAGCACCATCCTCCACGCTGTCACCCTCATTGTCCTCCGGCGACTTGTAGAGCGAAGGAATGACGTCCGGGACCGAGCCGTTGTCATCATAGATCGCGACCTCGCCAAGTTCGGCCAGGCTGCTGCCGTTCTTTTGCTTAAATCCGGTCACAGCGACGCGTACGTAGCGGGCGCTTACGGAGTCAAAGCGGAACACGGGCACTTTTGTAAGGTCAGGTTCGAAACCGTTCTTTTCCACTACCTTATACCACGTTGTCCCGTCGGTCGAGGTCAATATCGCGAATGCTTCGGGGAAGAACCGGAAGCATGCCGCGCCTTTTCCGCCCGGATAGAGGTCAACGCGGTTCACGGTTTTTTCGGCGCCGAGGTCGAACGTCATATATTGCGGCGCACCGTCAGCCGATATCAGCGTTGCCTTCGCCCCGTCGTCATATACACCGTCATTGACGTTGCACAGGAAAGAAGTACCGTCGCCTATCGCAGACGTGGCGGTGAGCCTCGCCGCTGCCGCAAGATCCGCACTCTTTTCCTGTGCGGGCAGGTCAAGCTTTCCGCCCGTGACCGCCAGCAGCGCGCAATCCCCTGCTTCAAGTTCGAGCGTCAATACCGCGTCCGAAACGGGAGCGGGTTTCAGCTCGCCATTGACGTCATCGACCAGCTTCAGCTCGAGATCCCCCGTTGTAAACGTGAGCGTCTGAGCCTTTTTGAAATTTTTATTGACGATCATCAGGTATTGACCGCCCCCGTCGCGCCGCTCGATCACAGACACGATCGCGTCAGTTTTACCCGTTGCCTGCACTTTGAACTCCTTCGGGACCGTATCGTACGCACCCGCCGTCTTCTGCCGCGTATGGTACACCGCCACGGCGTCGCCCGCAGCCAGGAATGAGCCTATAGTATGTATTTTTTTGTTGATCTCACACACCGCATAATACAGCTCCGTCGGTTTATGATCAAGGTCGAATATCGCGTCGGTGTAGCCTTCGTCAGAGCCCCACGGCCTTTCCCACGTAAAGAATTTCAGCTCCTTTATGCCGTACGCCAGCGCCGCCATCATATTGTAGCGAAGATCACCGGGTGAAGGCATCCTGTAATTCACGTAGCCGACCGACTGCACGTACACCGCCGAATTCATACCCGTATCCAGCGCCGCACGCCGCAGATCGTCGTAATTTTTGAACAGCTGGTATTCGTCAACGCCTCCGCTTTTATCGAAGCAGTACGTGTCCAGCGAGAGCGTGCCCCAGTAGTTCACAAGGCTGCCGTAATCCGTCAGGCGCTTATAATACGTACCTTCCGGATACGCGCCGCGCGGGAGGAAATTAACGTTTATGAAGCAGTCGGGGACAACGGAGCGGAATGCGTTTTCGACTCTGGCGTACGGGTTCGGGTCGTACGGTTCGTCGACAACGTAAAATCCGCCGAAGCCGTCAATATTGCGATATTCTTCCGCGACTGCCTTGAGTTCTTCATCGCTTCTGGACGGTCCGGTCTGGGCGCGGTAATCGCGCGAATAGATCTTCAGCCCGTATTTTGCGGCGTCATTCATTATCGGAACGTATTTGTCAAACGTATGGCCTTCAGCGACCCAGACGTTGTCAACGTACACGTGTGATACGACGTCGATCTCCGCCTGCTTCATATATTCAAGCATGCTGCGGCGGAGCTCTTCATTCTGAAGCTGCACCAGATAGGCGTTGATAACGATATTGTCACGCGTGATCGGCTTTTTTTCTGGCGCCGGAGCAGCGATCTGCCCGGAAGCCACGGGATAATTCACGGCCGCCGGAGTCGCCGCCGCACCTGTCGCCTCACCGCCGGAAGGAGCCAGATCCGTACCGGTCGCCTCTTCTCCCGAAGGCGTCGCGTCCGTGCGCCCGGCCGTGCAGGCGGGCAATACGGTTCCTAACGTTAATGCAACTGCGATCAACAACGCAAATCGTTTCATTTTCTTGTTCTCCTTACATAATAATCGGTCAGGTACTGTATAACCAGTCAGACCCTGTAGTTAAAGCAATCGAAATTGACGACGCCGGCCTCCGTCAGTCGTTCTTTTGAACGCAAAACGTCTTCGGCTGTGTTGAACCCGGGGATCAGCGGCAGCCGTACGGTTATACGCTCCGGGCCGGTCAAGGCGAGCAGTGCCCCGAGGTTCCGAAATACGGAAGCAGCGGCATTGACGCCGGTATAACGTTCAAAAATCGCCGCGTCCGTGTCTTTTACGTCAACGTAAAAGTGGTCGATCGCCCCGGCCGCCGCCGTCAAAGCCTTTTTCGGGACGCACAACGACGTTTCGGCGTAAAAATTCCACTCTTTCGGTGCGATCCTGCGGAACGCTGCAATAAAATCCGCATACAGCAAAGGCTCGCCGCCTCCGAACATTATACCTCCGCCTGTGGCAAGATAATACAAATTATCTATTTTTACTTTTTTCAGCAGTTCTTCCGGCGTCACGAGGCTGTACCTGCCTTTTTTACCGTGGCTTTCCGGATTTATACAATATTTGCAGTTCAGCGGGCAGCCGTATGAACCTACAAGCGCCGTAACTCCGTGCCCGTCTGTCGCCATACGCAGGCGCGAGATCTGCCATAAAGGAAGCCGCGGCTCAGTGCGCGGCTCTTCATTTAAATCGTTAACGTTCCCGTCCATGTCCACCGCTCGATCAAGGCTTGATCGCGTAATCCGGCGGGAGAATTTTACCCATGATCTCCGGCTCGGGAGACGGTTCAGGTTCAGGCAGCTCTTCAGGAATAAGGAAGCCCATCTCTACCGGTATTTCTTCAGGATCATCCTCGCAGCCGGGCGCTGTCGCTTCCGGGACGTATACGACGTCGCCCATCAGCGGTTCTGCTGTAGCCAGTTCGGTATCGGGGTCAATGATCGGCGAATACTCTGCGTCTACCGGCTTTTCTCCGTTATTTCCCGATTTCGGAGTCACGGTTTTATCAGATACGCAGCCGGACATAACGCCCAAACTCATTCCGGCGGCAACGCCCGCTACGGCTACTCTCTTCCCTGCTTTGCGGCGCTCTTCAAGCTTCTGCTCGAGTTCCCTCACATCCGCTTCGCATTTCGGGCAGGTCCCCTTGCAGTCGCCTTGATAAGGACACTCTTCGATCACGTACTCGATCTCGTTGTTCTTTGCGATCTCAGCACGGATCTGTTTCAATATCCTGCATTTTTCTTTTCCGTAGTATTTCATAACTGTTCCTCCTGCTCCGGGGATTCGTACTAATTGTCATTATCTGCGCATTGTCCGCAAAAATCAAGGTGAATTTAACGGGCTCTTTTCCTGGTTCCGTGATTTTTTTTAGACAATTGAGGATGCTCCGGCTTGAGTTTGCCGGCCGCAAGGCGTATCATGGCGGCAATTCCTCAACTATTTTAAAGTCTTTTTTCTGCGGCGCTGTCTATCACTTCGCGGTCGGTCAACTTTGGCACACAAATCGGTTTTTTCGGGTTTTGTGTGCCA
>JAFWQX010000175.1 GCA_017508875.1 Clostridia bacterium
AATGCAGACAGAGTACGTGTTTTCGGCTTTCCTGACGAGTGCGTCGGGCACGGTTCAATCCCGGAGCTTTACAAAGAGTTCGGGATAGACGGCGGTTCGATCGCAAAATATTGTATTGATAAACTTAGAATAATTGAAGGGACCGAAGGAGCCGAAGGAACCGGTCCGTTTAGCGGTGACACTTTATGAGGCTGGACGTGTTTTTATCAGATAACGGCTTCTACAGGAGCCGGACGCGTGCCGCGGGAGCAGTTAAAGCGGGCTGCGTTTCGATCGGCGGGAAGACTGTCTTCAAACCGTCTTATGACCTTTCGGAGTCAGAGCAGGCCGTTTTGTCTTGTCTTCCTGATCCTCTGGATTACGTAGGAAGAGGCGCATTAAAACTCGATTTCGCACTTGAACATTTCGGGATAAGTGTCGAAGGACTCGAATGCATTGACGTCGGAGCATCCACCGGCGGGTTTACTCAGGTCTTGCTCAGGCGCGGGGCGAAGCGCGTAACTGCCGTCGACGTAGGGCACGGACAGCTTGACAAAGAAATTGCCTCCGATCCGCGAGTTGTCGATCTTGAAGGCACCGACGTGCGGAATTGTGAATTTGAAGATCGATTTGATTTTCTGTCAATGGACGTTTCGTTTATTTCTGTTACTATGCTTGCGGCAAAAACTGCGGATCTCGTTAAGCCGGGCGGCAATGCCGTTATACTTTTTAAGCCTCAGTTTGAAGTCGGGAGAAAGTATATAGGGAAGGGCGGAATCGTCAAATCGTCAGAGGCTTCCGCGGCAGCGATGGACAATGCGGTTCGCGCTTTTTCCGGTGCGGGTTTTTCTTTTTTGGGCAGCGCGGTCTCTCCTATAACCGGAGGAGACGGGAACACCGAGTATCTGCTCAGTTTTATCCGGCGATAATAAAAAAAGCCCTGATCAACAAGGCTTTTTGTTCTGTGGTGGAAGTAAAGAGATTCGAACTCTGGACCTTTCGCACGTCAAGCGAATGCTCTAACCAGCTGAGCTATACTTCCGATCCCGCTCCGGTATCCCCAAAGCGTATGCGAAGTATATCATATTTTTTTTCGCTGTGCAAGAGCTTTTTTTATACATTGCTTTGCGCATTGCATCGCCTGACCTGGAATCCGGATCACTTTCCCTTCGCTTCCTTGAGTTTTTTGCGAATGTCGTCGTTAAGGTCTTTAAACAGCCCCTTGGGATTCATATCGTCGAGAAGAGCGGCTATCGCATTGACCCCGTCGTCAGAAAGCTCGGCATTGCCCGTAATATTCCTGAACTTGGTCCTTACGACGTACTTGCGGATATCAGCTGCGGATGTCATGTCTGAAAACATCTTTCGCGCCACGCTGCTCGTATGCGTGAATTTGATGAGATCCTTATTCAGAAGTTCGTACGAAAATTTTCCGTATTTATCCGTGTAGGCACTGATAATGCTGCGGTATTCTGCACTGTCGGCTACTTTTGCTTCGTCTTTCAACGCTTCCGCTTCTTCCTTAGTTTCTTTCGGAGCGGTCAATTTCTTCGATCGAACGGTGCTCTGCTTTTTGTAAGGCATCCTCGCAGTAAGTTCGATAGCTTCTTTGAAGGCTTCGGAGGGATAGACGGACTCTTTGGTGTTGGGGGACAAGATCGGTTCGCCGGAAGTTTTGCTTATTGACGCAAGACCGGGCTGCGCGATGCCTTCACGCATAATGACAATACCTGAACCGCCGGCCGGCAGCTTTTGCCTGTATGCTGAAGCAGGGATAACAGAAAGTTTGACAACGTCAGTTCTAATCATTATGATCAGCTCCTTGCTTTATTTGTTTATATTTTAACATATAGATACGATAATTTAAATACTTTCTTAACACTTTCGCTATATAAAATTTCATCTTGCTTTTGAATCTGTATGCGAGTATAATTTCCATGTAAAAATTTACTTTACGGAGGTTTTACGATGATATCAGCTGGAGATTTTAAAAACGGAATTACCTTTGAGATGGATAACGGCGTTTATCAGATAAAAGAGTTTCAGCACGTTAAGCCCGGAAAGGGCGCTGCTTTCGTACGCACCAAAATACAGAACGTAATTACCGGCGCCACGATTGAAAAAACATTCAATCCTACTGACCGTATGCCGCTCGCGCGCATTGACCGGAAGGATATGACTTATCTTTACAGCGACGGAGATCTTTACTACTTTATGGACGTTGAAACATACGAGCAGATCCCGATCTCGGCAGCGACTGTTGGCGATACTTTGAAGTTCGTAAAAGAGAATGAAGTCGTTAAAGTTCTTTCGTATAAGGACAATGTTTTCGGTATTGAAGCTCCTTTCTTTGTTGAACTCGAAGTTACCAGCACCGAACCCGGTTTCAAGGGCGATACTGCTACAGGTGCCACCAAACCTGCTATTGTTGAGACTGGAGCGCAGGTTAAAGTTCCGCTCTTCATCAATATAGGCGACAGGATCCAGATCGACACCAGAACTGAAGAATATCTCGGCCGTGCCTGATCAGGCGCAGAAGGATATGCCGCCCTGGCGGCGGCAGAGTAATTGCTTATTTTCATTTACCGGAGGTTGTTATGGGTTATCTTGCAGAACGCATTAATTATGTAAAAGGCCTTATGGAAGGCATGAAGTTCGATGCTTCCACCGACGAAGGAAAACTTATAAAAGCACTCGTTGACATCGTTGAAGATATCGTTATTTCGTCTGAAGATCTTGAAGATACACAGGATCAGATCCTTGACGCGATCGATGAGCATGAAGAACGCATCGCCGATATTGAAGATGAATTATTTGACGAAGATTCATACGAAGAGGATATAGACGAGCCTCTTACGTGCCCTGAGTGCGGAGCCGAACTTGATTTTGACGAGCTCGGGATCGATGATACCGTCGATTCTTTCCGCTGCCCTGAATGTGGCACTAAAATCGATATCGAATGGCTCGATTATGAGGATGACGGATCCGAAGAATGATCCGTTTGATACGGATCTGAAGAAATTATTCCGGACTCTGACACAGGTTTGGAAGTCCTGAACTTCTTTTAAGGCAGTCCGGCAGTTTATGCCAGGCTGCTTTTATTATGAAAGGCATTCCAATGATGAAAAATTCAAAAAAAATACTGACGAGAATTGTTACTCTTATATTGGGGATAATATTGCTTGCTTCTGTTTCAGGCGGTTGTGCAATTAAACCGGACGATGCAGTTGAAACGTACGTTCCGTGGACCAGTTCTGATAATATTATGATCGTTACTCCCGAAAAAGGGAATAATACTTATCCGACTTCTGCCGAGCCGGGGCTTAATACTGACGGTCCGCAGGTCCCGACCGGGAACGTTCCTTCTGCCACATCAGGTCCGTCCGATAATACTCCTGTAAATACTTCTGCTCCTTCGACAGACGTTCCTGCTACTCAAAAACCGACAGATGAACCGGCTCCTACCGTAAAACCTACCGACGGGCCGCAGGGCAGTATTCCTGACAATACTCCTAAGTACGGCGATTCTGAATTTGCTCAGATGGTATCGATACCGGGCCGTGAAGAAGAAGTTTACTGCGTTACGCTCGATAAAAATAAAGAATACTGGGATTGCCCGGTCAGCAAGCTCGGACATATATTTGTCCATAACCTCGTTGCCTTCCCGGAGCTTGACCTCGCGATAAATCCGAAGAGTTCATGGCACGACTGGAACAATACCACGGTCGAATACGTAAGGCTCCTCGAAAGTATTTACGAAAAAGGATACGTGCTGATCGACGCGAACTATATCTTTGATTATCAGTACAGGGACGGAAGGCTTATCGCGAATCTTAAAAAATCCGTAAAGCTTCCTAAAGGAAAGACCGGCGTCATTATTTCTTGTGATAACGTATGTTTCCCTGAAAACGAGCACGGTACGGGGCGTATAGATAAGATCGTTGTCTATAACGGTCATATCGCTTCTTACACTTATTTCGATGACGGGACGGAGGAGTATTCATACGAGCGCGACGTTTGCGATATCACTGAGCAGTTCTGTCTTAAACATCCTGATTTTTCATTTGCCGGCGCAAGGCTTATGCTCGCGTGCAGCGGTAACGCCGGGATCCTTGGCTACAGAACTGACGACAGTTACGCTTCTAAGGGATACGACGTTGAAAAAGAGCGTGCGCAGGCGAGGGAAGTAATAAAATATCTTAAAGAGCACGGCTTCTATTTCGGCTGCCACAGCTATGCGCATCTTGACCTGAACTCGCTCACCGGCGCGAAGCTTGATAAAGAATTCAACAGCTGGAACACGCAGGTTAAGCCGCTTATCGGTTACACGCCGTTCTACGTTTATCCGTTCGGAAACTGGGTCGAGGCCGATACAGAACAGTATAAGCGTCTCGTAAGCGAGGGCTTCCACGTTATGTACGGAACGAGTATGAACGAGATCCTTGTTAACGGTACCTACCAGCACAGGGATGTGGGCAATATTTACGGTGAGCGTTTTATCTATTGCGGAAAGACGATGGTTGCATACGCTAAAAACGGCACTTTCGATAAATACGGCGACGTTTATGAGCTGTATGACAACGACGGGAGATATATTAAACTTTACAGATAAGCACTATGGCGGAACTGACCTGGGAGAACCTCGAAAAAGCGATACAAAACTGCAGGAATTGTCCTCTCGGAAACGGGAGGATACAGGCGGTACTCGGCAGAGGCAGCAGGGATGCGGAGCTTATGTTTGTGGGTGAAGGTCCGGGACGCCAGGAGGATGAGCAGGGAAAGCCGTTCGTCGGACAGGCGGGGCAGCTGCTGGATCTGGCGCTGAAGTCGCTTTCGTTTGACCCTGCCGATTATTATATCGCTAACGTTGTTAAATGCAGGCCCCCTATGAACCGGACGCCGGAGCCTTCTGAGGCTCAGGCCTGTATGAACTTTTTAAGAGCGCAGTTTTCGCTTGTGAGGCCTAAAATAATCGTTTGCCTCGGGGCTGTCGCTCACAGTAACCTTGTTTCTTCAGAGCTCTCTATTTCGAGAGCTCGAGGGAAATGGATCCAGAAGAAAGGTGTATGGTTTCTTTCAACGTTCCATCCGGCTGCGCTGCTTCGGGATGAGAGCAAAAAGCTTCCGTTCTGGCAGGATCTAAAACTGGCTAAGGAAAAACTTGATGAGATCAAAGCTTTATCAAAATAAAGCTCGGAAAGAAAACTGATTGAAATATGTTGACCGCGGAAAATAAATTTGAAAGTGGTAAAAATAACGTCGTTCAGGGCAGCTTGCAGCCGTTTAACAGCATTGACGCCCTCAATGACCACTATATAGCATTGACGCGGTCCGGTCACGCTGAACTCGTTGAAAAAAAGATCGTACCTGATATAGGACCTTTTTTTGTCACAGGCGACGGAACAGGTAAAGAACCTGTTATACTTGTAGGAGAAGCTCCCGGTAAAGACGAGGTATCGGAAGGCAGGCCGTTCGTCGGAGCAGCCGGAAAGATCCTTGACGACCTACTGGTAAGGTCAGGGATAAGACGCGACGGCCTTTATATAACGAATATTGTAAAGTACAGGCTTGCAAAGGCGGGAAAACGTGAAGGCACTTATGCGAACAGACCCGTTAAGCGTCACGAGATAGAGCTCTGTTCTGAATGGCTCAAAGCGGAACTGTTATATATAAAGCCTAAGCTTGTTCTTACACTCGGTAATACCGCGCTTCAGGGGATCCTGCGCTGTGTAGAAACCGGCAGCCCTGTAAGCGGGAGCATCGGCGATATACACGGCCGGAAGATCGAAGTTTCGGTAAAGGGCGAATCACTTAAATTTTTGCTTATTCCGCTTTACCATCCGGCAAGTCTGATTTATAATAGACAATTGAAAGTTCAGTACGAACTTGACCTTGAGGAGGTTAAAAAATGCGCGCAGTCGATATTATAATTAAAAAACGAGACGGCGGGATCCTTTCAGACGAAGAGATCAGATTTTTTATTGAAGAATACACTGCCGGAAAGATCCAGGACGATCAGGCTGCGGCGCTGATGATGAGCATTTTCTTCAGAGGTATGGACTACAAAGAAACTGCCGCTTTAACACTTGCAATGGCGGAATCGGGAGAACAGGTGGATCTTAGCGGAATCAGCGGAATAAAAGTAGATAAACATTCCACGGGCGGGATCGGAGATAAAACTACGCTTATCGTTGCACCGATCGCGGCTGCATGCGGCGTTCCTGTGGCTAAAATGTCAGGAAGAGCGCTCGGATTTACCGGAGGGACAATAGATAAGCTTGAATCTATTCCGGGGCTTTCTACTTCGATCCCTGTCGAAAAGATGGTAGATATCGTCAATAAAACCGGTATCTGTGTAGCAGGACAGACGGCCGAACTTGCCCCCGCCGATAAAAAACTGTACGCGCTGCGTGACGTGACCGGTACGATCGAATCGATACCTTTAATTGCCGCCAGCATAATGAGCAAGAAAATTGCCGCAGGCGCAGACGCTATCGTCCTCGACGTTAAATACGGATCCGGGGCTTTTATGAAAACAAAAGAAGACGCGCAGAAGCTTGCGGATACGATGTGCGGTATCGGGGCGGAAGTCGGGCGCAGGACCGTGGCAGTGCTCAATACGATGGAAGTTCCGCTCGGTATGTGCGTTGGCAATGCAATTGAGGTTAAAGAGGCTGTCGAAACGCTCAAAGGCGGAGGCAGCGACGATCTTAAACAGCACTGCATCCATCTGGCAGGTAAAATGATCTCGCTGGGACTTAACGTTGACGAAACGCAGGGTGAAAAACTTGCTCAGGAGAGGATCCTGGACGGCAGCGCTCTTAAGAAGCTTGCAGAAATGATCAGCGCTCAGGGAGGAAATCCGGAAGTCTGTATAGATCCTGATAAAGTTTTCGGTATACCCGCTTACTCAAAAGTTATCAAAGCATCGAAAAGCGGTTATATAAAGTCCACAGACGCTTATAAGATCGGTATGGCGGCATTTACTTTAGGCGCAGGCAGAACAGTGAAGACCGATCCGTTCGATCCGAATGCCGGCGTTAAGCTTTACGTAAAGTGTGACGCTAATGTCGTTCGCGGTCAGGAATTATGCGTACTTTACAGTTCGAAACCAATTACGGATGAGTCGGTCAGATGGGCAAAAAGCGCGTTTGAATTCAGATAATGATGCGGAGGGATGTATTGATGACCTACGTAACTAATAACGTTAATAAGACTGCCGGTAAAAGATATAAGATCATAGCTGTCTTGCTCGCTGTACTGTGCGTTTATATGCTGGTATGCGGGTCCGTTTTCGCAGATTATAATAAAGACGAAGCGCAGAAATACTATAGAGCGGCGGTGATCCCCGAGTTTACCGAAGAACGCTACGCCAGCGCAGATACTGAATCAGGCCAGCTGATCATCTCCGGAAACGGCACGGAAAAGGTTATCGTCGGAAATCTTGTGAAATTGATGACGCTCCTTCTGGTGTTCGAAAAGATCGATTCCGGAGCGATCGAGCTAGGGACAACATTCGCCGTCACTAAGCATGCGCAGGATGTTTCGGTGGGAAAAGTTCGCGTTTATCTCGATTACGGTAAAAAGGAAACGATCCGCGTAGAACAGGCGATAGAAGCTGTTTGCATCAACGGCGCACAGGACGCGGCATGCGCGCTGGCCGAATTTATCGGCGGCAATGAAGAACAGTTCGTTGCCCTGATGAACGCTAAAGCGGCGTCAATGAAGCTAAAAAATACGTTGTATACGGATTCTACCGGTATCAATACCGATCAATACACGTGTGCTGAAGACGTTGCCCTAATTATGGCCGAACTTGTCGGACGTCATCCTGCCTGCCTCAGTTATCTTAATTTGACCTACGGCATGTTCAAGCATGAATCGAACGGCCAGGGCGATACCGAAATGGTCAGTTCGAATCCGCTTAACAGGCGGAAGTTTTTTGAAGGCTCCGACGGGTCTATGCTCGGCTATTCTAACGAGGATAAATATTCCATTGCATGTACTGCGGCAAAGGACGAAAAACGGGTAGTCAGCGTAATTCTCGGAGAAGAAGATGAGAACGCGAGAGCAGGAAAGGTCAAAAAACTTGCCGAATACAGCCTTTCGAATTTCACGTATTCAAAATTATGCTCCGTAGGAACTTTTGTTAAAAAAGTTGATATTAAGGAAGGCAAGAACAAGAAGATCCGCACTGAGACGGCCGGTGATCTTTACGTCCTTTTAAACGTTAATGAAGTTGATAAAGTTAAAACTTCTATCGTTATTACGGATACGCTGAAGGCACCTGTTGAAGAAGGCGTAACTTGCGGCTACGTCGCATATTTCCTTGACGAGCAGGAACTCGGCAGGGTAGAGCTCAGAACGGCTGAAAGTATGAGCCGCGCAAACTGGTTCGTACGGCTTGTCCGCAAAATACTTGCATTTTTCGGTCTTGAATAATTAAGTGATCCCAAGCTAAGCAACGAAATGGATATAGAGATCAAAGTAACAAAATCATACGGTCAGTCTCAATCTGCGGTAAGCAGTTTTACGCGCTTCTCAGACGCGTATCTTCTTATGGATACTGTCGTTGACATACGCGAAACGGCAGTTGACGGAGAATACGTGATCTATATTCAGCCGGTCAATGACATTGCCCTTCGCTCCGTCGAACTCTCTTTTGAATTCGATCCTGCCGGAGCATACATTTACAACAACGGCGCTTCCGCTTCGGACAATGCAGCTGTTATGGCTGCTGATATTCCGCTTCCGTTTTCTCGCGACGTTTTTATGGCGGCTAATTATGATTTTGATACGGAAGGTAAAGCTTTCGTGCTTAATCTTGGATTCACTTCTTTTGAACGCTTTTTTACTTATTTCACTTACGTTCCCGGGAGAGTTACTGCCGTTTATAATCTGGAGAACCGTCTGATCAGCGCCGGAACTATTCTCAGACTTGAAAATATAATGATCGACGATACGTTCTGCGCAGGACTTTTTCTTGAAAGCCTCTCCGAATCGATCACGCGAAAGCAGAAAATAAAGAGGAATGATACATCGCTGTTTGCGTGGCACTCCGGATCCGGCTCCGCAGTTCACGACGGAGATATCAAGGCACTTGAACGGCTGGCAGAAGGCAAAGACGTGTGTAAAGCAATATTGATTGACGGCGGCTGGCAGACGGGAGGGGAGTATTCATGCATCCTTGAACCGGAAAGGGAACTGTACCCCGACGGTATAGATGCAGTTTTGCAGAGCCTTGCTGACAACGGCTTCAAAGCCGGCATTACTTATGCTCCTGCTCTGATTTCAGAAGAATCTCCCAAATTCAAAGACTATAACTACAGACTTTACAGCGACAGGAATTATATTCCTTCGTTTGAAAACGTTTATCCTATGAATCCGGCGTCACAGGACGTTCAAACCGAAACGTTCGGTTTTATTAAAAACGCCGTTTCGAACTGGAATGCCGGAATTCTTAAACTTGATCATCTCGGCGCTTTGCTTAGAAGAGACGCATCTTCTTTTTCTCCTGTAGTATATCAGCGCGATTATTCCGTCGGACTTCTGCGAAGATTCCTTAAAGGGATAAGAAACGCTGCAGGTCCTGATACGTTTATGCTCGTTTCCGGGCTTTTCGGTGAATGCGCGGGAATAGCTGATGGGATTACATTGAGCGAAGAGCGTATCGATGAAGCCGCTGCTTCAAATATAGCGGACGGCGCCGGGACCTGGAATGCTGTACGTGCCGCGATCCTGAATATGTTGTATAAATCTTTCTATAATTATACTGTATATAGGTCTTTCGGCGCTGAACTGACCGCTTCTGATAAAATATCAGACGATGAATTTCAAATGCTCGCAGTCACGAGCGCTTTTTGCGGCGGGAACGTATTGACTGCGGGGGATGCTGATAAGTTCAACGAATTCAGACGGTCGATCATATCTAAAATATTGCCCCCCGGCGGAATTTCCGTAAGACCACTGGACCATATGGAATATCCGTGCTGCACACATGCTTCTTGCATTGTGCCGGATAAGTCCGTCCGTACCGAAATACACCTGCTTTATAATTTTGACGATTTTGACGATACACGCATACTTAAAGTCTCAGAACCTTCTGTTTTTGTAGATATGCTCTCCGGGAAGCTGATCTCTTCCGGCAGGGCGTACGTTTCCGTCAATATCCGTCCTCATTCCGCCGTACCTGTACTCGTAAAATATATGCCTGAATATCCCGCGCTGCTCTGGACAAATGATAACGTATACTGCGGCTGCGTCAATACTTCGGATCTCTTTTTCTCTGACACTTTGATAATCACTTCTGACGCTCCGAAAGGGACCGAATTTAATATCTACGTGCCTTACGGGAGGAGCGGTGACGTATTCGTCAATGAAAAGAAGCTCCGACTCGATCTGCTGAAGGTTACCGATCTCGGAGAAGGCTCTATTTTCACCTACGTACAGTGAGCTTTTATACTTTAAACCGGCTCACTTCAGCCTCGCTTCAGCCTCACTTCAGCGCTTTTCAAAAAAATTTCTTGAATAAGGTTTAGTATGATGTTATAATAATTAGAGTGCGTGAATGCATTACAAAACAACTAGGAGGTTTATTCATATGGGTGTTGATTGCGGAAACTGCTCTGACGAAAAGAGCAGGAAGCTCCTTGCGGTAATAGAGGCCGAAAAGGATAATCCGGGCTCTCTCATCAGAATTCTTCATGAGGCTCAGGAAATCTACGGTTATCTTCCTATCGAAGTCCAGAAGTTCGTTGCCGATAATACAGGCATACCGCTTGCTGAAATTTACGGAGTGGTAACGTTTTATGCTCAGTTCTCGCTTAAGCCGAAGGGCCAGAATAAGATCAACGTCTGCCTCGGTACTGCCTGCTACGTTAAAGGTGCAGAAGGAATTCTTGACAGACTTAAGAAAGAACTTAATATGGACGTCGGCGATTGCACGGAAGACGGAAAATTCTCTCTTGATGCGTGCCGCTGTGTCGGTGCATGCGGTCTTGCTCCCGTAATAATGATAAATGACGACTGCTACGGACGTCTGGTACCCGATCAGGTTCCCGGCATTCTTGCAAAGTATTGATCATAAAAAATGCTGAGAGATATATCACTGCATATACACGATCTTACTGAAAATTCAATTGCCGCAGGCGCCCGGCTTGTTTCTATAAAACTTGTCGCCGAAAACGGAATGCTTACGCTTGAGATAGGCGATAACGGTAAAGGGATGAGTCCCGAAATGCTGTCTCGTGTGGAAGATCCTTTTACGACGAGCCGCGCAGAACGTAAAGTCGGAATGGGGATACCTTTTTTTAAGCTTGCGTGCGAGCAGGCAGGCGGCGATTTTAAGATCACTTCCGAACCCGGAAAAGGGACGGAATTAAGAGGCAGATTCGTTATCGATAATATCGACAGGCTTCCTTTGGGAGACATAGGCGAAACAGTAGGAATGCTGATATATGAAAGTCCTGATCTGCATTATATCGTCACTTTAAAAACGTCCGACGATGAATTCGTATTCGATACGGACGAAGTGCGTGAGCAGCTTGAAGGAACGCCGATAAACGATTTTGAGATCGTGCAGTGGATCAAAGAGTACATAAATGAGGGTGTTTCAAATATTTTCGGAGGTGTATTAGATGAAATCACTTGAAGAGTTAAGAGCTCTTAAAGCAAAAGTAAAAAATGACATGAGCCTTAGAGACGGCGCTGACGATACCCGCGTGGTAGTCGGAATGGCGACCTGCGGTATTGCCGCCGGTGCGAGACCCGTTATGAACGCATTTGTCGAAGAAGTAAGCAAACGCAACATCAAAAACGTTCAGGTCACTATGACCGGCTGCATGGGACTTTGCAGACTCGAACCAATCGTAGAAGTAATTGACAAAGACGGAAATAAAGTTACGTACGTAAAAATGAATGCCGAGAAAGCAGCGCGCGTCGTTGCCGAGCATCTTGTTAACGGTCACGTTGTCAGTGAATATACCATCGGAGCGACCGCTCAGTAAACTGGAGGGAAAGACATGCAAATTTACAGATCACACGTACTGGTTTGCTCCGGTACGGGATGTACAGCTTCAGGTTCCGCCGGACTTTTTGATGAGTTTGAGTCTCAGCTTAAAACAAACGGCATCGAGAACGAAGTAAAAATCGTTAAAACCGGATGCTTCGGTCTTTGCGCCGAAGGTCCGATCGTAGTCGTCTATCCCGAGGGATCGATGTACTGCAGAGTTAAAAAGGAAGACGTTGCCGAGATCGTATCCGAACATCTTCTTAAAGGCCGTATCGTAAAACGTCTGCTTCAGGGTAACGAAGAGCAGGCTAAAGCTGCGGATGCTGAGAATACCGATTTCTTTAAGAAGCAGCTCAGGATCGCCCTTAGAAACTGCGGTAAGATCAATCCTGAAAACATTGATGAATATATTGCTGAAGACGGTTACGAAGCTCTCGGCAGAGTTATTACGACAATGACTCCCGAGCAGGTAATCGACATTATGCTTAAGTCCGGTCTTCGCGGACGCGGCGGCGCAGGATTCCCGACCGGAAGAAAATGGGATTTCGCAAGAAAGAGCGTATCTGATAAAAAGTACGTTTGCTGCAATGCCGACGAGGGCGACCCCGGTGCATTCATGGACAGATCAGTTCTGGAAGGCGACCCTCACGTGGTTCTCGAAGCTATGGCCATCGCAGGTTATGCTATCGGTTCCGACCAGGGTTATATTTATGTCCGTGCTGAATATCCTATCGCAGTTAAGAGACTCGAGATCGCTATTAAGCAGGCTAAAGAGTACGGCCTTCTCGGTAAGAACATTCTCGGTACGGATTTCTCTTTCGATATCGAACTTAGACTTGGCGCAGGCGCTTTCGTTTGCGGCGAGGAAACCGCTCTTATGACTTCTATCGAAGGTCACCGCGGCGAACCCAGACCGAGACCTCCGTTCCCGGCCGTTAAAGGTCTGTTCCAGCAGCCTACGATCCTCAACAACGTTGAAACTTATGCAAACGTTCCGCGCATCATCCTCAACGGTGCAGAGTGGTTCTCTTCGATCGGTTCCGAACGCAGCAAAGGTACGAAAGTATTTGCTGTAGGCGGTAAGATCAATAACACCGGCCTTGTAGAGATTCCTATGGGCACGACGCTTCGCGAAGTCGTTTACGATATCGGCGGCGGCATCCCCAACGGAAAGAAATTCAAAGCCGCTCAAACCGGCGGACCTTCCGGCGGCTGTATTCCTGCAAGCCTGATCGACACTCCAATCGAATACGATACACTTATTGAAATCGGTTCGATGATGGGTTCCGGCGGACTTATCGTTATGGACGAAGATACCTGTATGGTAGACCTCGCTAAATTCTTCCTTTCCTTCACGGTCGAAGAATCCTGCGGTAAATGCCCTCCGTGCCGTATCGGTACAAAGAGGATGTACGACATACTCGAAAAGATCACGAGCGGAAAAGGCGAGCTCTCCGATATTGACGACCTGTACGCCCTTGCAAGCGCGATAAAGAATTCGGCGCTGTGCGGACTCGGTCAGACCGCTCCAAACCCCGTTCTCAGCACACTTCGCTACTTTAAAGACGAATATATTGCCCACGTAGTGGATAAGAAGTGTCCCGCAGGCGTCTGCAAGAATCTCCTTCAGTACAAGATCGTTGCCGACAAATGCCGCGGCTGCAGCCTGTGCTCGAAGAAATGCCCTGTCGGTTGTATCAGCGGCGAGATCAAGAAGCCGTTTGTGATCGACCAGTCCAAGTGTATCAAGTGCGGAACCTGTATGGATACATGTAAGTTCGGCGCTATCGTTAAGGAATAATGGAGGCGGAAATATGAAAACAGTTAATATTAAAATTGATGGCGTAGCGCTCACCGTGCCCGAAGGTACCACTGTACTCGAAGCCGCAAGAATGGCTAACGTCTCTATACCTACTCTGTGCTTCCTTAAAGATATCAACCAGATCGGCGCGTGCCGTATGTGCGTTGTTGAGATCAAGGGAGCCAGAGCGCTTCAGGCAGCCTGCGTTTACCCCGTATCCGAAGGCCTCGAAGTTATCACCAATTCTCAGAAAGTCAGAGATGCCAGAAAAGTTACGCTGGAACTCATTCTTTCAAATCACGACCGTCAGTGCCTTACCTGCGTAAGATCCGAAAACTGCGAGCTTCAGAAGCTTTCCAAACAGCTCAACGTTAAGGACATTCGTTTCAAAGCGCTTACAGATAAAGAGATGCAGCCCATCGATAACAGCTCCGCAAGTATCGTACGTAATAATAATAAGTGCGTGCTCTGCCGCCGCTGCGTGGCAGTCTGTCAGAAAGTCCAGACCGTATCCGTTATCGAGACGATCGAGCGCGGTTTCCGCACCAGGATCGGCTGCGCATTCGATAAGCCTTTAGCTGAAACGTCCTGCGTAAACTGCGGACAGTGCATCGCTGTATGCCCGGTCGGCGCACTTACCGAAAACACTCACATTCCGCAGGTCTGGAACGCTATCGCAGATCCGGACAAATACGTTGTTTTCCAGACGGCTCCCGCTGTACGCGCATCCATCGGCGAAGCATTCGGTCTCGCTATCGGCGAGCGCTGCACCGGTAAAATGGTATCCGCTATCCGCAGGCTCGGCGTTGACAAGGTATTTGATACTGATACCGGCGCTGACCTTACGATCATGGAAGAGGGAACAGAGCTTTTAAACCGCATCAAGAACGGCGGAAAGCTTCCTCTCATCACTTCCTGCAGCCCCGGCTGGATCAAGTTCTGCGAACATAACTATCCCGACTTCCTTGATAACCTTTCTTCCTGCAAATCTCCTCACCAGATGTTCGGCGCCGTACTTAAAACGTACTACGCACAGAAGATGGGCATCGATCCTGCTAAGATGTACGTCGTTTCCGTAATGCCTTGTACCGCAAAGAAGTTCGAGGCTCAGCGCGAAGAAATGAAGAACTCCTCCGGATACGTTGACGTCGACGCAGTTCTCACCACCAGAGAACTTGCCAGGATGATCGAAGAAGCCGGAATCGACTTCAAAGCTCTTCCCGATACTGATTTCGACGATCCTATGGGCAATGCTACCGGCGCAGGCGTTATTTTCGGCGCTACCGGCGGCGTTATGGAAGCTGCTCTTCGTACTGTTGCCGACGTGCTTACCGGCGAATCCGCTCCGATGGAGAAGATCGATTACCACGCGGTACGCGGTATCGAAGGTATCAAAGAAGCAGAAGTTGAAGTTGCAGGCATCAAAGTCAGACTCGCAGTCGCAAGCGGTCTCGGCAATGCACGCAAACTTCTTGACTCCATCCGCGCAGGAAAAGCTCAGTACGATTTCATCGAGATCATGGCTTGCCCCGGCGGCTGCGTCAACGGCGGCGGTCAGATTATTCAGCCTTCCAGTGTCAGAAGCTGGACCGACCTCAGGACCGAGCGTGCTAAGATCCTTTATGATGAGGATAAAGCCCTTCCGCTTCGCAAATCGCACGATAACCCGATGATCAAAGAACTCTATGATGAATTCTACGGGAATCCCGGCAGCGAGAAAGCACACCACGATCTTCACACCCATTACATCGCAAGAGGAAAATATTGATAAATGTCCTTTCGAACATTGTCGGTAGTTTTCAGATGATTATTTAGTGATTCTCCCCGGATATGTAACTTTTTCCGGGGAGAGTTTTTTTAGGGAGCGATAATTGACATGATAAAAGGAAGCAGTAACCGCACGGTGAACAGTTATATGAAGATCCGCAAGTATAAGTTTATAGCACCGTTATTCGTTGTTATTTTATGCGTCGCTGCCGCAGCTCTGGCGCTTACGATCTGTTCTGCTGCAATTTCCGGAACATCCGCCGTTTCCGCAGAAGAGCAGCGCCTTACGGTATCGAAGACCGAATTTGAATACGGCGAGCCTATACTTATCACCGCATACGGAAAAGGACTCGACTGGGTCGGAATCTACGCACCTGACGGAACCGCATCGATCCTCTGGGTCTATATCGACGAAAACACGGCAGGCGGAGTAGGAAACGGCGTAGAGTTCGACATAATTGACCGCGGCGTTATAAATAACGGGGCGGAGTACGCAGATATAACGCCAGGAGAATATATTGTCCGACTTATGCCCGACAATACGAGCGACCTTTCGAGAGCGATCGAAACGATTAAAATCAAAGTCATCGAACAATCCGGGCCCGCCGCTCTAAAACCACCGTCCGGAGCTGAATACACGCCGGCCGGGAACGGCTTTGCCGCCGGAACGCTCAAAGTCGAACTCCCTGAAGACTCGCAGGCTAAAGACGTGCAGCCGTACTGGGCAGACGGGAACGGCATCCTGTCCGATTATATGCCTCTCCCGAAATTCAAAGTCAAAAAGAACTCCGCAGTCTACGTCTTTCCCGAATCGGTAATAATACCCGAAGGAGCGACCGAACTGTGGATCTACACTCTCGGGAGGAACGGGAAACGCTCGGAAGAATGTTTCAAACTTACGCTGCCCGAAGGCTCTGATTTCAAAAACTCCCAAAAACCCGGAACAGAATTCCAGGTCATAAGCGATATCCACATCACTCAGGATAACGCTCACGTTCATAATCAGCACTTCAGACTGGTCCTGGAAGACATCAGCAAACTGAGCCCCGAAAGTATCGGAATATTTATTGACGGCGATATCGCGGACACGGGCAATGAAGCCGAATATGAACTTATGACAGAAATGTATCAGGCGCAGTCCGGAATACCGCCGCTGTTTCTGGCAATAGGTAACCACGATCTTTACAACGGGACAATGGAAGAAAAGACTGCTCTCTTTCTTCGCTATGCTCAAAAAGCTGACGGCACTCATCCGTCCGGGCTCCATTACGATTTCTATTTAAAAGGCTTCCATTTCGTGTTTCTGGGCAACGACGAGCTCGTCAGGGGTGTCGATACCACCCTGAACGAAAACACGCTTAAATGGCTTAAAAACGTGCTTGAAAAGGACCGCGACGCATCAAGGCCTGTATTTCTTTTCATTCATCAATCGCTTTACGATACAGTCGCAGGCAGTCTGCCCGGTCAGAATTGGAACGGAGTACATAACGAAGATGCTTTCCGCGAACTGATCTACAATTATCCTGAGATCATTATGTTCAACGGACACAGTCACTGGACGATGGACTCGGAAAGAAACGGATACATTCGTGAAGGATACCCGTCGATCTTTAATACGGCAGCGACTGCATATCTCTGGACGAGCTACAATATCATAACCGGCGAAAATCTTAACGGCAGCCAGGGCTATTATATTGAGATCTACGATGACATGATCATGATCAGGGGCAGGGATTTCGCAAACGGTAAATGGATACCGGCAGCTCAATATTGCCTTACCGGCTACAGCGGACTTATATCCGGCTCATCGGAGACTTCAGAACGTAACACTTCCGGTGATTACAAAAATATAATATTGCCCGTAATAATATGCTGCGCGGCAGCCGTCTTGATCGCCGCCGTCGTCCTCACTATTGTATTTGCAAAAAAAAGGAAAAAGAGTATAATATAAAAGATGTATCTGCTGCGAAAGCATTTCCGGCATTTTACAGTAATGATACAAACTGAGCTAAGACAGGTATTGCGGCAATACGATGAAAGAATTGCGCGACTATAGAAAAGAAAATATAGAGAAAAGGGAAGTCAAACCCTCTGCGTTTTTGAATCCCGTTCCGCTCGTGATGTGTTCTTTGGGAGACATGGAACACTCTAATATAATTACGCTCGCATGGGCAGGAACGGTGAATTCAGATCCTCCGATGATATCTGTATCTGTAAGGAAAAGCAGATATTCCCACCAGATGCTTAAGCTCGGCGGAGCTGTATGCGTAAATCTTGTTTCCGCCGGGATCGTGCGTGAAGCTGATCTTTGCGGAGTAAAATCGGGAAGGGATATTGATAAGTTCGCTGCTACAGGGTTTACTAAAGTGGCTTCTCCGGTTCACGGAGTTCCGATGATAGGAGAATCTCCCGTTAACATCGAATGTACGGTAAAACAAATAATTGAACTCGGGTCGCATGATATGTTTTTGCTGAACATCGACGCGGTACACGTTGCCTCCGTCCTGTTCGACGAGAACGATGCTGTTGACCTCAGTAAAGCACGCCTCGTGGCATACAGCCACGGCGAGTATTACGAACTTGGTAAAATACTTGGTTTTTACGGCTATTCTGTTGCAGGCGATGCCGCGCTGAAACGCAGGACCAGAAAGTAATTCTGCCGTGTATGAGTACGCACGGTATAACGTGAAGAAGAGGATCGTTATGAAAAAAGGCATTATTCTGAAGACGTTGATTTTTGTTATTACAGCCGTCATGGCTGCGGGGATTGCTGCGGGATGCAATCTCTTCCCGTCGGAAGATAACATCGTCGCTCCGGCGCTTAAGACGCCGAAACCGGTAGAATACCAGTTTTACTCGGTCGTAAAAGGTGACATAATCAAAGGCTCTTCCGGTACCGGCAGCATGACTTCGATCTATTATTACAAGCACGCTTTTCCGACGTCGGGGGGAATAATCAAAGCAGTTTACGTTTCACTCGGTCAATACGTAAACAAAGGCGATCTGCTCGTAGAGACCGATAATTCGTCGCTCGAGCTCGACTTCCTTGAGGCTTCGATCGAATACACACAGGCGAAGGCAACGTTCGATAATATGGTTTCCGAATATAACAAGGGCAATATCGATCAGACTGCTTTCCGTATCGAGCAGCTTAAATATCAGTACATTGAAGCTAAATACACCAATCTCAAGAACGCCTACGAAAACACAAAACTTGTTGCGCAGGTATCCGGTAAAGTCGTTTACGTAAACACCGACTATACGACCAACACCAATAAAGAAATCGTTGCCGGCGAAACGATCGTCGCGATAGACTCCGAAGACGAAAAATACATGTATCTTGTATTTGACAAATCTCTCGAAGCACAGAAAGATTCCTCTGCGACTCCTCAGCAGTTTAAAGTCGGAACCGTTCTTACTTTGTCCCTCAATCCCACAAAAGAGGATCCCAATCCGATACAGTTTGAAGGCGTTATCGTTGGTACCGATCAGATCGTTAAAGATACCGGTATCGGCTACCTCGATTCGGCTAAATATTACTGCAAACTTCTTTCATACCCGGATTACGGCTCTGACGAATCGAGACGCATAGCTTCCGGTACCCTTATCCGTTATACGTACGTAGAAGATTCTAGACAGGACGTACTGATTATTCCGATAAATACCTGCTATGAATATAACGGTAAGCATTACGTTTATATGCTTGATTACAATACAAATCTAAAAAAAGAAGTTTACGTTGAACTCGGGTTATCTAACGATTCGTACGTAGAAGTCGTTTCCGGACTGAAGCGCGGCGACAGAATCGTTACGAACTGACAGTTTTTATGGCTGATCACTTGATTTGCTGAATGTCACGGAGGAATCTATTAAATGATAAAATCAGTCCTCAGTAAGATAGCAAACAATATATGGCTTTTTATCTGTCTGACGCTGGGTTCTCTTCTGATAACGGCTATTCTTTCGAGTATACCTGTCTATACTGACGGTGCGCTAAGAAAGATGCTTAATTCCGAACTGATCAACTATCAGTATGATACGGGAAAGACTGCCGGTCAATACTACACCAGTATTAATTTTGCGAGCGACTATTCTTCAAACGGCGCACTTGGGCTCATAGACGAGGCCAGAGAGAAGCTCCATTACGTTTTCGATGAAAACGACATCGGTTATACCGATTCTTTCGAAGGCGGCGTGCTTCGTTTAAGAAGTGACAGATCAAGCGGCCTTATCAATACTTCCCAGTATGAGATGAGATACATGACCGGTATCCTTAATCATATCGAGATAATCGAAGGGCGCAGATACCGTGATTCATACGACGGAGTATATGAAGTTATGGTATCCGAGCAGGCTTATAACAGCAATATAATACATCTTGATCAAGTCTACTACTTTTCGCTGCCTCTGATCAGAGATGAAAACGCTCCGATCATTGCATTAAAAGTTGTTGGCGTTTTCAGAATGAACGAGGATTCCGCGGGCTTCTTTTATAATTCTGATGACGGCTATCCGCTCGATTTCTTTGTTTCTCCTGAAAGCTTTAAAACAGGTATGTATACGTATGATTACGCTAAGTATCTTACAAGGATCGAGTTCTATCACAATATCGATTTTCAGGATATGGAAAGGTCAAAACTGAACAAGTTCTTCTCTGTTCACAAATCGATCAGGACCTATCTTGATGATTTCCCTTCGGGCCATAAAAGTATTGCGTTTCCGCTCAATAAAACTGTTACTAACTATGCGGATAAAGGCTGGCAGCTTGAGCTGACGATGTGGGTATTCAACGCTCCTATCGTAATAATGCTGGCTTATTATCTGTTTATGGTTTCAAAACTTATAATCGAAGAGGATAAAAATGAAATTTCATCGCTTCGAAGCAGAGGAGCGACGCAGAAACAGATATTCTCCAGATATCTTATCGAATGCGGCATCATTAACGGCGTTTCATTGATCCTCGGACCTCCGCTCGGACTATTATTGTCGCAGGTCATAGGAAGCGCAAACGGATTCCTTGAATTTGTCAACAGATCCGGGCTCGTCCTCAGGATCGTGCCTATGGCATACGTTTATGCGTTGATCGCCGCGGTGCTGTTTATGGCAATGGTCCTTATTCCGGCGTTTCAGGCTACGAAGAGTACGATCGTTCAGCACAAGCAGAAAAAAGCGCGTAAGAATAAAAAACCGCTCTGGGAAAAAGCATTTCTCGATTTTATTTTCCTCGGAGTTTCCATCTACCTTCTTCTTACGTATACAAACCATTCGGATATGCTGTTCTCTTCAAGCGGAAGTGTAGATCCTACGATCTATTTCATTTCAACGCTGTTCATCATATCCTGCGGAATGGTATTCATGCGCATTTATCCGTATATTCTTAAGCTGATATTCGGTATATTCAAAAAGCGCATGTCTCCTCCCGTTTACGCCACGTTTGTTCAGGTATCGAGGGGCAGCAACGATAACCGCTTCCTTATCATGTTCCTGATCATGACAGTTTCTATAGGTATCTACAGTTCATCTTCTGCCAGGATCATCAACAATAACGTGGAAGAAGTTGCCGCCTATAAATGCGGCGCCGACGTTGTCGTATCGCCCGACTGGTCCGAAGTTGAAAATTCCGACACTACCGGCAAAACTACGTCTACCGACCTTGTCCGTATACCTCTTAACGATTACGCAACTATCAAAGACTTTGACAACTACACGCAGGTCGCCGAGGTCAGGTATGCGATGGTAAAGAGCGCATATGATTACGAATGGTACGAAGGCGTGCGTATTATGGCAATACAGCCGTATGAATTTACGCAGGTCGTTGATTTCAGATCGGAGCTGCTGGACGCAAAATCGAGCGACGTTATTCACTGGTACTATTACATCAATCTTATGCAGGAATATCCTACCTCGGTCCTTGTATCGAGACGTATCGCTGAAATTTACGATCTGAACATCGGTTCGACCATCGAAATCGACGTTAACGAGTGGGGAACTCCTGAGGAAAAGAAAGTCCCTATTATGAACTGCTACGTACTGGGGATCCTTGATTACTGGCCTAACTTCTATGAAGGCGCTGTAAATACGGACGTCGTAAACCAGCTCGTTCTGATGAATTACTCGTATCTTACGTCTGTAAAGTCAAACGTTACTTACGATCTGTGGTTCAAATTACATAAAGGCAGTACAAAAGCAGATGTTCTTAGCGCCCTTGACGATCGCGGACTTTCGGACGGGATCAAAGATATCCGCTTCAAGTCCGAGTACATCACGCGCGGCAAGAGCGATTCGATAACGATGGCGTTAAACGGTTCGCTGTCAATGGGTTTTGTGGCTACTATCCTTATTACGCTGATAGGCTTCCTGCTTTACTGGATAATGAATATGCGAAAGCGTAAGCTCCAGTTCGGTATTCTGAGGGCAATGGGTCTTTCCAGGTTCAAAGTGATATTTATGCTTACGCTGGAGCAGCTGCTAACGACCGGTGTCGCGGTGCTTATGGGTATCTTTATAGGCAACCTGACTACAAGGCTGTTTATGCCGCTGCTGAGTCAGACTTTTAAGAGCATGCTCCCGCTTAATCTGACTTACAGTATATTCGATACGCTCAGGATCTTGCTGATCGTTCTCGTTATGATCATTGCGGGACTGTTCGTGCTCGGTGCGTTTATCAAGAAACTTAAGATCAATGAAGCTGTTAAAATCGGAGAAGAATGATATGGATGCGGGAAATGATATTATTTTAAGAGCTGAGAACGTTACCCGTGATTTCTATCGCAAATCCGAGGTCATTCATGCTGTCAGAGGAGTAAGCGTAGAGATCAAACGCGGCACGTTCAATATTCTTTGCGGCCGTTCCGGTTCCGGTAAAACGACACTTATCAATATGCTCGCAGCGATAGATACTCCTACGAGCGGAGATATCTTCTTTGAAGACGTAAACGTTGCGCTTTTAAACGAACGCAAACGCGACGAACTCAGGAGAAAAAATATCGGTATAATCTTTCAGAATACCGCGCTGCTCGCTCAGATGTCAGCGCTTGAAAACGTTGAATTTTCACTTTCCGTATCCGGGAAAAAAGTGAAGAATAAAAAAGATCTATGCATTGAATGGCTCGAAAAACTTGGCATTCGCGAACGGCGTAACCATATGCCAGCGGAAATGTCGGGCGGCGAACAGGCGAGAGTAGCGATAAGCAGAGCCCTTGTCCACAGCCCGAAGCTGATACTCGCGGACGAACCCACGTCGGAACTTGACTCTAAAACTTCTTTCAGAGTTGTTGACCTGTTCCGCGAACTTGTAGATAAAGAAGGACTTACGATCGTAATGACTACGCACGACGTAAATATTATGGACGTTGCAGACACGATCTATACGATGGAGGACGGTGTAATTGTCAGTGAAAGAAAAGGAAACAAAGCTATCTGATTCCGAAAATGACGGCGCCCTCTCTAAAAAGGAACGTGCCGCACTTGAAAAAAAAGCAAGGCAGGATGCGAAAGAAGCCGAATTAAGGAAAAAGACCGAGATCCGCGAAGCCGCCGAAAAGCTTAAAGCGCAGAAGTTTGCCGAGGAGAAAAAAGCCGGCAAACATAAAACGCTTGCAGAAATAACTGACGGAAAAGACGATTATGAGCAGGATTTCAAAGTCCCCGAAGGTACAGTCGTCTACTGCGAGAACCTTGTAAAGCTTTATAAAATAGGCGACATTGAAGTAATGGCGCTGCAGGGCCTTGACCTTTCCGTTCAGGACGGCGAGATGGTCGCGATCATCGGTAACAGCGGCAGCGGTAAATCTACGCTTATGAATATTATTGGCGGCCTCGACAGACCTACCGCAGGCAGGATCTACGTAAACGGCATAAATCTGCTCAAGCTTGATGATAATCAGATGCTTCAGTATATGCGCGAGACAGTAGGATTCGTTTGGCAGAACACCGCGAGAAATATGATCCCTTACCTTAACGCGCTCGATAACGTTAAACTTGTTATGCAGATGGCCGGAAGACTCGATTCTAACAGGGCCAACGAGCTCCTTGAGATCGTCGGTCTGGGTCATCGCAAAAAGAGCAAGATGCACGAACTCTCCGGCGGTGAACAGCAGCGTGTCGCAATAGCGATCGGCCTTGCAAACAAACCCAAGATACTGCTGGCTGACGAACCTACAGGCGCTGTGGATACTAAAACGACCGCCCAGATAATGAGCGTATTTCACCGCCTTAACACCGAGATGGGCGTAACTGTCATAATCGTAACTCACGACAGGCAGCTTTCGCACATGGTTCCCAGAGTAGTCACGATCAGCGACGGAAGAATAGGTACGGAATTTATCAGACGTGAAGAGATCGACGTTAACAGCGATGATATGATGAACGCCACTGCCGGACATGATACCGGATCTCATATCGAGTACGGCTTTATCGACGGAAGGCGCAGACTTTTCATACCTGAAAATTATCTGTCTCAAGCAGGGCTTCATGAAAAAAGCAAAGTCGGTATTGAAGTTAAAGACGGAAGATTGGAACTGTTTAAACCGGAGGACGATGTTAAATGATAAGGAAAAGTGCGGTCAGCGTTCTTATTCTTATATCAGTGATCGTTTCACTTGCTTTTTCCGGATGTACGGATATGAGCAACAGAAATCCGGTCGTTACGTTCAATCTTGATCCGACTACCAGTTCGGGTGTAGGCGGGTCGTTTTCGATCGAACTGTTCCCGGACAAAGCGCCGAATTCGGTCAATTATTTCATTCAGCTCGTATCGGAGGGCTATTACAACAAGATTAACGTTTCTCAGGTCAATTCCGGCGTCAGCGTCGTTTTTGGCGATCTGGGATACGCTAAACTAAACAACCGCGTGATAAAAGGTGAGTTCGCGGAAAACGGATTTACCGGAAACGACGTGGAGTTCAAACGCGGCACAGTCGGACTCGTACTCGACGAAGGAGATCCTGATTCAAATTACGGAGACTTCTTCATCGTGCTAAGCGACGAAGCCGGAAAAGAACTTAACGGCAGGTTTTGCGCAGTAGGAAAGATAACAGAAGGAATCGAATTAATAGACGAGATAAGTCTCGCCAAATTTTACCCCGGCAATCACCAGCCGGTATACTCAATACGTACCATTAACGCTGTCGTTGACCTGAAAGGGCGTTCATATCCCGATGCCGAAACACAGGAGCGGACGAATTATCCGGGAATACACGGCTGACGTTATAGCAGGGAGGTCAATTATGAAAAAAAACTTCATTCGTCTCTTGATTTTTATGTTGACTGCAGTTCTCATTGCCGGAGCTTTCGGCTGCGAAAAAGAAGACGACGATCCATCGAATCCGTCGGGCACTTATCAGCCCGGAATGACGACTGACGAAAAATTTGCCGCAAATTATCAGTCGCTTCTTAAGGGTGATACGATCATTAACGTTGCGATAACGATTTCGGATGCATATTATGCCGAGATCCTTGCCGCGCCGGAAGATGAAACTTATTACAGCGCAGATATTAAGATCGGTACGGATACCGTTTCCAAGATCGGATTAAGGACTTCCGGAAATACTGATCTTTCGGAATTCGAAGATAACTCACAGAGCCGCTATTCGTATAAAGTCAAATTTGACAAATACGTGGATAAGCAGAAATACGTAAAGCTCGATGAAATGTATCTGCTCAATCTGAAAAGCGATCCTTCGTATATGAGAGCATATCTTGCATACAGCGCTTTCAGGGAGATCGGTGGCAATTCTCCGCTTTGCTCTTACGCAAATCTTTCCATTAACGGAACTTCACAGGGCCTTTATTTAGCTGTCGAAGCCGTTGACGACGCGTTTTTAAAGCGCGTTTTCGGCGACAATGACGGTGTGAATCTTTACAAGGCAGCGGAAGGCGCCGATCTGCTCAGCACAGCATCTCTTGCCCTGCTCGATCAAAAGAACGGCGACGACGAGACTAAGACCGATCTTCAGCAGCTCATCCAGATCCTGAACGAAATGCCCGAAGGCGAAAAAGGCGATATAGAAAGCATACTTGACGTTGACAGCGCGCTTCGTTATATCGCAGTCTGCACCGGCCTCGGAATTTATAAGAGCTACCTCTCCAAAAACCCTGACAATTATTATCTGGCTGTAAAGGAAGGCAAGTTTTATATTTTCCCCTGGAACGTGAACAGCGCGTTCGGAGCCGCGGGAAAGGACAACGGCGTTTCGGTGGATATTTCTCCTTACGAGCCTGTTTACAGAACTTCGATGTACGAACGTCCGCTCGTTTCAAAACTCCTTGCCGTTGACGAATACGTTACTAAATACGAAGGTTACGTTACTGCCGTACGGGAATACCTTGACGGGATCGAAGCTAAAATCGAAACGCTGGATAAATTGATCAGCGAAAGCGTAAAGAGCGATACGACCGGATTCTACTCGTACGATCAGTATCTTGTAGCCATCGGAAAATCTGAACCGGAGAATAATACAACAGGTATCATTGCAATGCAGGAATATGCGACACTTCGCCGCGATTTCCTCAAATCGCTTAATTTCTGATACATACACATTAAGATATAAGAAAGGAAATGATCAAAATGGATTTTTTAAAGACTATCTCAGAGAGAGCAAAATCTGACATTAAGACTATCGTCCTTCCAGAGAGCGAAGATATCCGCACTATTAAAGCTGCGGCAATGGCTCAGGAGCAGGGAATAGCTAACCTTATTATTATCGGCAACGCGGAAAAAGTTGCCCAGCTCGCAGGCGAGCTCGATATAAGCAAATGCAGGATCGTTGACCCGGCAACATATGAGAATACTGAGAAATATGCAGAGACTTTTTACGAACTTCGTAAAAATAAGGGAATGACGATCGAAAAGGCGAGAGAAACGATGCAGGATTACGTTTACTTCGCAACTATGATGGTAAAAATGGGCGAGGCTGACGGTATGGTTTCAGGCGCCTGCCATTCTACCGCGAATACCGTCCGTCCGGCGCTGCAGATCCTTAAAACAAAACCCGGTACGTCGATGGTATCCTCATTCTTCGTAATGTGCGTACCCGACTGCAAATACGGGAACGAAGGAATCTTCGTTTTCTCCGACTGCGGCCTTGTCGAAAATCCTGATGCGAACGGACTGGCAGATATAGCTATCGAGGCATCCAACTCATTCAAACAGCTTGTCGGCGGCGAACCCGTAGTTTCAATGCTTTCTTACTCGACTTACGGAAGCGCTCACAGCGAACTTACCGAAAAAGTTGTCAACGCAACTAAGATCGCTAAGGAAAAAGCGCCCGAACTGCTCCTTGACGGCGAACTTCAGGCTGATGCTTCCATTATTCCTTCCGTAGGCGCGTCTAAAGCCCCGGGAAGCCCCGTTGCAGGCAAAGCCAACGTCCTTGTATTCCCTGATCTTAACAGCGGAAATATCTGCTATAAACTCGTTCAGCGCCTTGCAAAAGCTGAAGCCTACGGACCTATCCTTCAGGGCGTAGCCCGTCCCGTTAACGACCTTTCAAGGGGCTGCAGTGCGGAAGATATCGTTGGCGTTATAGCGATCACAGCCGTACAGGCACAGGCATGATGCGGAGGTAGCAAATAATGAAGATTCTTGTAATTAACTGCGGCTCAAGCTCACTTAAGTACCAGCTTATCGATATGACCGACGAATCTGTCATATGCTCCGGTATCTGCGACCGTATCGGAAATCCCGCTTCATCCAGCATCACTTATAAGACCGGAGACAGGAAATTCAAGGAAGAAGTTGAATTTCCCACTCATACCGAAGCTTTCAACAAACTTGTCGAAATGATGACTTCAGGCGATTCGAAAGTAATTGAAGACAAGAGCGAGATCGATGCTATCGGGCACAGAATAGTCCAGGGTGCTGAATTCTTCAAACATTCCGAACTCGTTGACGAAGCGGTCATCAATAAGATCGACGAAATTTCTCCGCTTGCCCCGGTGCATAACCCCGCTCACGTACAGGGCCTGCGCTGCGCAGAAAGAATCTTCGGATCTGTACCGAACGTTGTCGTATTCGATACCACGTTCCACCAGACCATGCCTCCGAAAGCATATATGTTCGGTATTCCGTACGAATATTATGAGAAATATCATATCCGCCGTTACGGCGCTCACGGAACGTCACATAAATACGTCGCCGGGATCGCTTCCGAACTCATGGGCAGAAAAGATCTTAAGATCGTGACCTGCCACCTCGGCAACGGTTCATCTATTTCGGCGGTTAAGAACGGCGTCTGCATCGATACTTCGATGGGCCTCACTCCTTTGGGCGGTGTAACGATGGGAACACGTACGGGCGACCTTGACCCGAGCGTAGTTTGCGAGATCAGCAGGATAACAGGCCTTTCGGGCAACGAACTCAGCAATTATCTTAACAAGCAGTGCGGCTTCCTCGGTATGACCAAAGGTTTCTCTTCGGACAAGCGCGACCTCGAGCTGGCCGTTGCTGATCCCGACGATCCGCATAACTACCTTTCTACGATCGCCAGCGACGTTTACGATTATCAGATCAAAAAATACATCGGCGCGTACGCTGCGGCAATGGGCGGTATCGACTGCCTCGTTTTCACCGGCGGAATAGGCGAGAACGATATCAACGTCAGAAAAGATGCCTGCGAAGACATGGAATTCTTCGGAATAAAGATCGATCTTGAGAAGAACAACAGAAAGGCGAAAGGAGAGATCCTTTACCTCTCCGTTCCAGGTTCCAGGTGTAAGGTTTACGTCATTCCGACCAACGAAGAACTCGCTATCGCGAGAGAAACGCAGGAACTCGTTAACGGCACTCGTTAACTGCAAAAAATAATTGTTGACACACAGCAACATTATCTGTATAATATTCAGGTCTGCGTTAAGACAAGGTGCGCTTTCGCGCAACGGGAGGTGTTACAAATGATTTGTCCTAAGAGAAGATGGTCCAAAGCCAGGACGCGCTCCAGAAGAGCAAACTGGAAACTTGAGACTCCTAATATAGTAAGATGTCCTCACTGCCACGAGTTCAAGCTTCCTCATACCGTATGCGGAAACTGCGGCTATTATAAGGGACGCGAAGTCGTAGCGATGAGCGAGGAATAATACTGACTTCCGGAGCTATGAAAAAAGGGTTAATAAGTTACGTGGAACCCGGCAGTGCCGCTTATGAAGGCGGCATATTGCCGGGTGACTGTTTAATTAAAGTAAACGGCCATAAAATAAGAGATATATTTGATTACAGGTACTATACCACCGAGGAGAATATATCTCTTGAACTTATTGACGCCGAGGGAGAGCCGTATATCGTCGACATTGAAAAAGACGCGGATGAAGACCCGGGTATCGCCTTTGCCGAGCCTATGATCGACGCTGACAGAGGCTGCGCGAATAATTGCATTTTCTGCTTTATTGACCAGATGCCGCCCGGAATGCGTGATACGCTTTATTTTAAAGATGACGATACGCGACTTTCTTTTTTGACCGGAAACTACGTTACACTTACGAATATCGGATATGCGGAACTGAACCGTCTCGTTAAATACCGTCTCTCTCCGATAAATGTTTCAGTTCACACGACTAACCCCGAACTGCGCTGCAGCATGCTTAAGCATAAAGGCGCGGGTGACGTTCTGAAGAAGATCGACGTACTGAGGAAAGGCTGCATCACAGTAAACGCTCAGATCGTATTGTGCCCGGGCTATAATGACGGAAAAGAACTTGAACGCACACTTTCCGACCTGCTTTCGTTCAGCGACTGCGTAGCCAGTGTATCTATCGTCCCGGTCGGGCTGACCAAATACCGTGAAGGTCTTACAAAGCTCAGGCTTCCGACTAAAGAAGAGGCAGAGGCTGTAATTGATACGGCTGAAAAATTCAGAAAACTTGCGATCGAAAAGAACGGAACGGGATTTGTTTATCCTTCTGATGAGTTCTTTATTTATGCCGGAAGGGATATTCCTGATTACTCGTTTTACGACGAGTTTCCGCAGCTTGAAAACGGCGTGGGTATGCTTAGACTTCTTGATTTTCAGGTGTGTGAATATATTCAGGCTAATAAGAAACGCATTTTAAAAAAGACAGGAAAAGATTATTGCCGCAGTGTTGACGTTGCGACCGGCGTAGCTGCTTTTGAATTTATTAAAAATTTATGCAGATACACTGAAGCAGCTTTCCCGGGCCTTACAGTAAACGTTCACTGCATTGACAATGATTTTTTCGGGCACACTATTACTGTTGCGGGGCTTATTACCGGCGGAGATCTGACGGCCCAGCTAAGCGGGAAACTGCGCTCAAGCGAACTTCTTATCACACATAATATGTTGAGAAACGGTGAGACCGTATTTTTGGACAATATTGATCTGGCCGAGGCTGAGAAGCGGCTCGGCGTTAAGATAACGGCAGTACCTGACAGCGGCGACGGTTTCGTTAAAGCGCTGCTCGGGCTTGAATGATACGATAATTATTCTTTCTGGAGGTATCTGATGAATAAATTACCGGTAGTTGCGATCATAGGAAGGCCTAACGTAGGCAAATCTTCTTTTTTCAACTTTGTAACGGGGAAAAGAATATCCATCGTTGAAGATACTCCCGGTGTTACCAGAGACAGGATATACGAAAAAGTGGAGTGGCGCGGAAAATTTTTCACGCTCATTGATACCGGAGGTCTTGAAGTCGGGTCGGAAGATCCTATTACTATGCAGATGAGGAGACAGGCAGAAGCGGCGGCGGAACTTGCCGACGTCATACTTTTTATGGTCGATCTGCTTTCAGGAATGACTGCCGGCGATGAAGAGATCGCCACACTTCTCCGCAGGACCGGAAAGCCTGTCATTGTCGCCGTTAACAAATGTGATAAAGTTGGTGATATACCTGCCGAAGCTTATGAATTCTATAACCTCGGTCTGGGCGAACTTTATCCTATATCTTCTGCGCACGGCCTCGGAATAGGTGAAGTTCTTGACGCACTGTTTGAACTTATGCCTGAACTTCCGGATGAAGCCGGATCCGAGAACGTTATAAGCGTCGCTGTCGTTGGAAAACCGAACGCCGGAAAATCCTCACTCATCAATAAAATAATGGGCAGCGACCGCGTTATAGTTTCTGACGTTCCGGGGACAACGCGGGACGCGATCGATACGTATACGGAGATAGACGGGCAGGAGTTCTGCTTTATTGACACAGCCGGACTGAGAAAGCGGGGCAGGATCTCGGACAATATCGAGAAGTACAGTACTGTTAGAAGTCTGGGAGCTGTTGACCGCTCGCAGGTCGTGATACTGATGATCGATGCCGTTGACGGCGTTACCGAGCAGGACACTAAAATCGCCGGATATGCGCTCGAGCAGGGAAAAGGCATTATTATTGCCATCAATAAATGGGATCTGATCGAGAAAGAAACAGACACGATGGAAAAATACCGCCTCGACGTGCTCAACAAACTCAATTTTATTATGTTTTCTCCGGTAATGTTCCTTTCGGCTCTTACCGGATCGCGCGTAAATAAACTGTTCAGCACGATAATTGACGTTTATAACGCCTCTACGCGAAGAATTTCTACCGGATTGCTTAACGACTGCCTGACCGAGGCGATGATCACGGTACAGCCTCCTTCAGATAAAGGGAAACGCCTTAAGATTTTCTATATAACGCAAATCGCCACATGCCCTCCGACGTTCGTTATCAAGTGTAATTCACGCGATCTGTTTCATTTTTCATACCTGCGGTATATTGAAAATCAGATGAGAAAAAATTTTGACTTTACAGGAACGCCGATTAGGTTTAAAATCAGGGGTAAAGAAGATGAAGGAGCTGACTGAGTTATGGAATGGGTAATGCTCTGCCTCGCTGCTGGAATAGGTTATCTGCTCGGAAGTATTAACGCAGCTGTTATAGTTTCAAGGACTTTCAATAAATCTGACGTCAGGACACACGGCAGCGGTAATGCCGGCGCCACTAATATGCTTCGCACTTTCGGAGTTAAGAGCGCACTCTTTACTACGATAATCGACCTTGCGAAGGGTATTATCGCGTGCCTCGCCGGAGGGCTTCTCCTGCATTATTTAGGCGGCCGGTTCGGATATGTTGAAGGTTCATGTATAGCCGGCGCGTTTGCGGTGATCGGACATAACTGGCCGGTCTATTTCGGATTTAGAGGCGGGAAAGGCGTTATGACCGCTTTTGCAGTTATGCTTATGATCGCTCCGCTCGCCGCGCTCTTAAGCCTTCTCGTATTCATTATCGTTGTCCTGATCTCGAGATACGTTTCGTTGGGATCGATAACGGCAGCATTAACGCTTCCGGGATTTACCGCACTGTTTCTGTTTATTTTCAAGCAGAATATTATTTCTTTTACGTTTTTTGTTAGCGTTTTCCTCGCTCTGCTTGTTATAATTCGCCACCACGCTAATATCGGAAGGCTCGTTAAGGGCACTGAAAACAAATTCAGTATTAAAAGGAAAGAGAACGATGATAATACTGCTAAAAAGTGACGCCGACGCTAAAACCGTATCGGATCTTAAAGAGTGGCTTTCCAGGTGGGACGTTTCTATCGAGTCGGCTGATGCTTTCGGAAGCGAAGTTATAAAAGTCGAAGGCGATCTGGATAAAATAGATTTTTCACTTGTTAAACGTTTTGATTGCGTTGCGGCAATAACAAAAACAGAAGATTCATATAAATTTGCGTCGAGGCATAATTATCCTTCCGATACTGTGATCAAGATCGGGAATATTGAGATAGGCGGCAATAATTTCAGCGTTATTGCCGGCCCGTGCTCTGTTGAGTCAAACGAGCAGATATGTGATATTGCTTTGTCCGTTAAAGCGAGCGGAGCCTCGATCCTGCGCGGCGGTGCATTCAAGCCCCGCACTTCACCTTATGCTTTTCAGGGCCTTAAGAGCAGGGGAATCGAGCTCCTTTTGGAAGCCAAGAAACTTACCGGTATGCCGATCGTTTCTGAAATCGTTGATATCACTGCTCTTCCGTTTTTCGAACACGTAGATATTATTCAGGTAGGAGCGAGAAACATGCAAAACTTCGAGCTTCTGAAGGAACTCGGACATACCCGCAAGCCTATTTTGTTAAAGCGCGGTCCTGCCAATACTATCGAAGAGTTTCTGATGAGTGCCGAATATATATTGGCAGGGGGCAATACTAACGTTATTCTTTGCGAGAGGGGAGTCAGAACTTTCGAGAATCTTACCAGGAACACTCTCGACATTGCTTCAATCCCTCTGCTGAAGAGATTAACACATCTTCCGGTTTTTGCAGATCCGAGTCACGCTTCAGGAAGAGCCGATATAGTTCCGTCGCTTGCTCTGGCATGCTGCGCTGCCGGAGCCGACGGCGTTATGGTCGAAGTTCATAACGATCCGGTCAACGCTTTTTCCGACGGCGCGCAATCGATCACGCCAGACGTTTTTGCTTCATTGATGAAAAACGTCAGAGCTGTTTGCGACGTACTGGGCAAGAAGTATTAATTTATAATAATACTGAATTACTGAATACCGGATCCGGACACTTTAGTTATAAAAACTGCCATATCGCTCCAGCTAATCCGGCAAGCATGAACGGAACAAGAGGAAGTTTTGAGCTTAAATCAAGCCTTTCTCTTGTTTTTATCTTTCTTATAAGTCCTTTTATTATTTGGAATACGCATGCACTTAAGAAAGTAATAAGAAGAAAATATAAAATACCGTAAATTCCTAAACCTAAACCAAGAGCGGTAATGATTTTAACGTCAGCACCGCCGATCCCGCCTTTAAGCGCAGGAATCGCTGTAAAAATAAATCCTGTGACCGCACCTGCTAATGCTAACATCAAAGTACTCGTTCTATGATCCTTAACGTAATCATAAACAGTTAGTACGATTCCCGCAGCGGCAATAACGATCGAAAAGACGTTGTTAACTTTATTCTTTCTTATGTCAAAAACGGATGCCGTGATCAGTACTGCGGCAATAACGGTGTAATAAATTATTCTATCCATATTGATCCACCTCGCAGCATCAACGATACCGCCTTTCGTTTATGATATCAAATTTATTTTTATTACCGGTTATTACTCGACTTTTCCGGAAATATCCGGATATTGTCCCGATTTTTCCGGAAATTTCCTTTTATTTCCGCAAATTTCCGGGGGAAAATCCGCTGCAAAAAAAGCCTTGACATACCTCTTTGTGAATGACTATAATCATGCTGCGGTAAATCCGTAAATCCAATTTTATTGAGAGGTGAAACAAATGGACGCCGGAGGTAGTAGTAATGCGGGTCCCGGACGAAGTAACGCTGATTCAGCTGTTCCTTTATGCTCTGTTATATCTTATTCATTTGTTTCATCCGCATTCTGCTTTATTTTTTAGTTTTTTGCCGAACGAAATAAATCGATAGAATTTCAGAAGGGTTCCGTATGCACAGTCTGCCCCCTTTTTAAATACCGGTATTCCGGAAAAAGGAAAGGAAAAGCCTATGCAGGACGAGAATGAATTAATGAATGACGCCGAGAATATTCTTGATCAGAAGATAGAACTCGCGTACGAACTCATTGAGAAAAAAGACTTTCAGCAGCTAAAAGAACTGCTCGGAAGCATGGAACCGGCAGATATTGCCATGATGCTTGAAGAGGTCCCGATCGAAAAAGTACCTCTCATTTTCCGCATTCTGCCAAAAGAACTTGCCGCAGACACGTTTGTCGAAATGGAGACTGATCAGCAGGAAGTACTTATCAGAGCATTCTCTGATGAAGAACTTGAGCAGGTCATGAGCGACGTGTTTGTCGACGATACCGTAGATATTATCGAAGAAATGCCCGCTAACGTTGTCCGGAGAATACTTAAGAGTGTAACTCCGGAGAGAAGGGCGAAGATCAACGAAATTATGCATTATCCGGAAGACAGTGCCGGAAGTATCATGAGCACCGAATTCGTTGACCTTACCGAAAACGTTACCGTAGGCCAGGCTTTTGACAAAATTCGCGAGACCGGACTTAATAAAGAAACGATCTACACCTGTTACGTTATTGACGGAAACAGAAAACTTGTCGGACTTGTTACGGTCATGACGCTGCTCACCAGCCCGCAGAATGCGGTAATATCTGACATTATGGATGAAAACGTTATCTTTACGACGACTGACGCCGATAAAGAAGACGTTTCTAAACTGATCGAAAAGTACGACTTACTCGCGATACCTGTTGTCGACCTGGAACACAGACTCGTAGGTATCGTAACGGTTGACGACGCTATCGACGTAATTCAGGAAGAAGCCGAAGAAGACTTCGCAAAGATGAACGCTATTACGCCGATGGAAAAGCCGTACCTTAAAACATCGGTATTTAATATCTGGAAGAGCCGTATACCGTGGCTGATGTTGATGATGGTTTCCGCGACGTTTACAGGAATGATTCTTTCAAGATTTGAAGCCGCGCTTGCACAGTTAGTCGTACTGACGGCATTTATACCGATGTTAATGGATACGGGCGGTAACTCCGGAAGCCAGGCTTCGGTTACGATCATTCGTGGTATTTCTCTGGGTGATATTGAGTTTAACGATATATTGCGGGTCATCTGGAAGGAGTTACGTGTCGCTGCGCTTTGCGGACTGTCGATGGCAGTTGCGACATTCGGTAAAGTTATGCTGATAGACCATCTGCTGCTTCGGAATGACAGCATTAACTGGAGGATCGCTTTGATCGTTTGTATAACTATGGCATGTACGATCATCATTGCTAAATTCATCGGCTGTACGCTGCCGCTGTTTGCTAAAAAGATCGGTTTCGACCCGGCTGTAATGGCCAGCCCGTTTATTACGACTATAGTTGACGCCGTATCACTGCTGATCTACTTTGCTGTTGCTTCAATGGTTTTGCCGGCTTACTTCTGAGCACTTAAAGCACGCATTGATCCGATTCCCTCCTTTGGTGTGATTGCACCGGGAGGGATTTTTTATATTATAAACTGTTCCGGACGGGTGCCGGTTGCCGAGCTATTTACCATTTGCAATTCGCTGTTCTATTGAAATTCCGGCTAAATAGTTGTATACTTTTGAACATAAATGATATATGCGGGAGATTTAAGATCATGTACTTAAGTAAAAAGCAAAAGCGAAAGATAATCTACGTGACGGGGAGCATTACCGCGGCGGCGATTGCACTTCTTTTGCTGCCGAAAGTTATCTCGGCAGCCTCCGCTTTTGCATACAAAAAACTTCCGCGAACGCTTGACGAGCCGGACGATGACGACTGGGGACCGGAGATAGTTAAAACATCTACTCTTAAAAAGGAGAACTGAAAGATGAGTTTACCGGATTTTAACGTACAGGAGATGGCGGACGAGATAATGAAGGCGGTAAAGAAAGCCCGAAGCGAATTGGTTAAACTAAACGTAATGGTGATGGGGAAGACCGGCGTAGGTAAGAGTACGCTGATAAATAATATGTTCAGCGAACCGCTCGCGGAAGTCGGAATCGGAAAGCCAGTTACTGACGAAATACGTAAATTCGAAAAACCGGATTTTCCGCTTGCAATTTATGACACTCCCGGCCTTGAACTCGGCGGAGTGAATTCCGTCGAAAAGCTGCTCGCAGGCGTCACAAAAGTCATCACCGAAGGTATTGCCACGGGTGACGTAGGGCAGGCAATACACTGCATCTGGTACTGTGTTTCTACTCCTTCGCACCGCTTCGAAAAAACAGAGAAGCTCTTCATCCAGCGCTTTTTAGAAGAAACCGGCCAGTTCAAAGTACCCGTAATTATTGTGTTGACACAATCGTTTTCAAAAGCAGACACAATTGCCCTGAAGACTGAGATCGAAAAAGAGAATCTCGGAATCGTGCAGGTCGTGCCGGTGCTCGCAAGTAATTTCGAGATCAATGAAGAGTATACAGCAAAAGCGTACGGCCTTGACCGCCTTACTGAAGTTATGGACAACGTGATCCCTGAAGCTGTGCGTAATACTCTCGTGGCTGTTCAGAAGGCAAATATCCGCCTTAAGCAGAAAAAAGCACAGCTCGTCGTAGCTTCGTCTGCGGCAACGGCCGCAGCTACCGGTGCTGTTCCGATCCCGTTTTCCGACGCGGCACTGCTCGTTCCTGAACAGATCGCTATGCTGGCCGGTATTACTGCCGTATTCGGTCTGCCAGTCGAAAAATCAACTATTACTGCTGTCGTTTCGGCAACGATCGGTACGGTCGGGACAACGGTTTTGGGGAAAACCGTGATATCCGGCATTTTCAAACTCATTCCGGGCGTAGGCAGTGTGATAGGCGGAATGATATCAGGCAGCGTTGCCGCGGCAATAACTGCCGCACTCGGCGAGGCTTATATCGGTATTATGTCTATGGTCGCACAGGGCGAAATGAAAGTAGGCGAGATCGATTCCGAAGAAGGCAAAAAAGCTATTGCCCGCCTGTTCAAGAAACGGCTCAAACTTAAACGAGACGATAACGGGATACCGGAAATCGAGTTAAAAGAAACAAAAGCGGCTAAAAAAGCTCTTCCGAAACCCAAAAAATTCGGCGGCAAGAAACGCTGACTATTTCTTTTCCTGATTTTGCCGTTTTTTGATCTGCGCTATTTTACATTGGCTCAGATTTGTGGTATACTAAATCTTTGAAAGCGGCGGTAGCCCTTCTGCTGCTTTTATCTGTCCTTAACCGGGTTATTATAGTATTTTGGCGGAGGTATACCGATGAAAAGAGCAGACTATCTGAATTGGGACGAATATTTTATGGGTATTGCCATGCTTTCGGGCGGTCGCAGTAAAGACCCCAACACCGGAGTAGGCGCCTGTATCGTTGACCGCGATAACCGTATATTGTCCCTCGGTTATAACGGTATGCCGTTCGGATGCTCCGACGACGAATATCCCTGGGACAGAGAAGGGAAACCTCTTGACACAAAATACCTTTACGTCTGCCACGCTGAATTAAACGCGATCCTTAATTATAACGGCGGGTCGCTCCGCGGCGCCAGAGTTTACGTAACGCTTTTCCCGTGTAATGAATGCACTAAAGCGATCATTCAGAAAGGTATATCCGAGATCATTTACCTCAGTGATAAATATGCGGATACTGATTCTACCGTTGCCTCGAAACGTATGCTCACGAGCGCCGGCATTAAATTCAGGAAGTATGAACCGTCGGGTAAACGGATAGAGTTGAATCTCTGATTTTGGTTTCGATATTTTTAGATTTTAAGAATACGTTAAACAGTTTGTAATACAGAAGGACGGAAGGGTACGAAGATGAAAATAATAGTAACTGAAAGCATTGCAAAAGAAGGAATTGATTATCTTAAAGAAGCCGGTTTCGACGTTACGGTATCGTTCGGTATCGCAAGAGAAGAGCTGCTCAAAATAATCGATAAATATGACGGACTTATTGTCAGAAGCGTAACGAAAGTTGACGCCGAACTGATAGCAAAAGCAGTTAATCTTAAAGTTGTCGGCCGCGCCGGCAACGGCGTCGATAATATCGACCTTAAGACCGCCACTCAAAAAGGAATTATCGTTGTCAATACGCCCGAGAGCAACACTATGGCTGCGGCTGAGCTCGCTATTACCTTGTCTTACGCTGTGTTCAGGAACCTCGTCCAGGCTGTTTCTGCAGGGAGAAACCACGATTTTAGAAGAGGCAGGTTTATCGGTTCGGAACTCGAAGGAAAGACGGTCGGAATAATCGGTCTGGGCAGGATAGGAAGCATAGTAGCCAGAAAGCTTACCGGATCCGGCATGAGCGCGATCGCATATGACCCCTATATCAGCGACGACCGCTTTATAAAACTCGGAGTTAAAAGAGCAAATACCCTCGACGAACTGCTCTCGGTATCTGATCTGATTACGATACACACGCCTAAAACGGCTGAAACGATCGGAATTATCGGAAGTGAAGAGATCAAAAAGTGCAAGGATGGCGTAAGGATAGTAAATGCCGCCCGAGGCGGACTCGTTGACGAAAAAGCGCTATATGACGGACTCGTTTCCGGAAAAGTCGCCGGTGCGGGCCTCGACGTACTCAACCCGGAACCTAACTATAATAAGCCTCCTGAGGAGCAGGATTATACGAATCCGCTGCTTACACTTGATAACTGCATCATCACGCCTCATCTCGGTGCGTCTACGAAGGAGGCAAATTTCAACGTGGGTACCGCGGTCGCCGAGCTCGTCGGCAAAGCGCTGAAAGGCGAGATGGTCGCTGCGGTCAATATGCCTCCGCTCGGTGCTTCCGATATGGCTGAATTAAGGCCGTACCTCGCACTTTCCGAAGCACTTGGTAAAATTTATTTCCAGACCGAGAAAACGCCTGTTAAAAAGATCAAGATCAAATATTCCGGCGATCTCGCAGCGCCTGATGCCGCTACCGATATATTTACTCTCTCATTCATCAAAGGGTTCTTAGAGCCGATCGTGAATGATAAAGTTAATTACGTAAACGCAAAGCTCATGCTCGATAATATGGGCATCCAGCTTGTTGAGAGCAGATCTTCACAGCTTGATAAATACACTAACCTTATGACGGCCGAGTTCGTCACAGTAAACGGTGACGTTCTTTCGGTATCCGGCACTGTATTTGCGAAGAGCGAGATAAGAATTGTCGAATTTTTCGGGTACAAACTCGACTTCGAGCCGACGGATTACGTTCTTGCGATCAAGAACACGGACGTTCCCGGTATCGTAGGTAAGATCGGTACCGTGCTCGGAAACAACAATATCAATATCGCGGCAATGCAGTGGAGCAGAAAAGTCAAAGGCGATAAGGCGGAGGCATTCGTAAGCGTTGACCAGGCGGTCGATCCTTTGATCATTGACGAACTGAAAGCGCTGCCCGGAGTTCTGCTTGTTTCGCTCATCTGCTTCTAAAATAATAAAGGATCAATTCACGGAATCGGGGGCATACATTGGATAATTTAAGAATCGCGGTAATATCGGACATACATTCAAATCTCGCTGCACTTGAGGCGTGCATTGACGACGGCAAAATGCTGGGCGCAGACCGTTACATCGTGCTCGGGGATATAGTTTCCGACTGGCATAAACCGAACGAATGCTTAAATATTGTCCGCGATCTGACTGATCTTGTTATTGCCGGAAACCGTGAACAATACATGAAAAACGCGCCTGAAATGCTTGACTACTGGATACTTTACGACCAGTTCGCGTCTCTTTTATGGACTTACAGGCAGCTTACTTCGAAAAATCTGATGTATATCCGGAAACTGCCTCAGTGCCTTTCGATCGCGACCGATAAGTACAGGATAAAAGCAGTTCACGGTTCTCCTTTTTCCCAGACTGAACTTTGCTATAAATCTGCCGGTCTGTCTCCGGTCGGAGAATGGCTCGAGGCGATAGATGAGGACATCTTGCTCTGCGGACACAGCCACGAGCAGTGGAAGTGGGAAAAAAACGGTAAGATCGCTGTGAATCCGGGATCCTGCGGCTCGCATTTTAATAAACGTCATTGCGCAGAATATGCTGTTATCGAGCTCGGTGATATGGTAAACGTTCAGCTCAGGCAGGTCAAATATAATATCGAAGCTAATTTTCACGCTTTGATGCAATCCGATCTTTATGAGAAAGCTTACGACTGGACGCTTATCAATTATCTCAGCATGGTTCGCGGCGAAAACGAATTGAAAGAATTCCTTGATATTTGTGAAGAAGAGCGGAAAAAAGATCCGTTTGCCGGATCCGGGCCTATCCCGAACGATATATATAACAAAGTATTCGAAGAGCGGTTCTCCGAAAAGATAAAAGCTTACCTTTTTGCCGGATGACCGCCTTATCAAATATGGTTGTTGATATAAATTATTATTAAATACCGGAGGTATGTTATGAATTACAAAGGACCTGTTGTTGTCATCGTTATGGACGGTGTGGGGCTTTCTGACAGAGTTGAGGGTAACGCCGAAAAAGCGGCTTATAAGCCTGTGCTTGACCGGCTTTACTCGGATTATCAGTGGACGAAGATCAAGGCGCACGGTACGGCTGTGGGTCTTCCTTCTGACGACGATATGGGAAATTCCGAGGTCGGTCACAATGGTATCGGCGCCGGCCAGGTGTACAGTCAGGGCGCAAAGCTGGTAAACGAGTCCATCGAATCCGGCGATATGTTTAAGGCCACGGGCTGGCGCGAGATCGCTGACAACGTTTTAAATAATAGATCTACGCTTCATTTTATCGGCCTTTTCTCCGACGGTAACGTTCATTCGCACATCAACCATCTTAAGGCAATGATCGTCGAGGCTAAGAAGGAAGGCGTTTCTAAGGTCAGAGTTCATATTCTGCTCGACGGCAGAGACGTAGGCGAGACTTCTGCGCTCGAATACGTGGATCCGTTTGAAGAATTCCTCAGCAGCCTGCGCGACGATAATTTCGACGTTAAGATCGCCAGCGGCGGCGGACGTATGAATATTACGATGGACAGGTATAAAGCCGATTGGTCAATGGTTGAGCGCGGCTGGAAAACTCACGTGCTCGGTGAAGGCCGTACGTTCTCAAGTGCGCACGAAGCGATCGAAACGTACCGCAAAGAGACAGGGGCAATCGATCAGGATCTGCCTGCTTTTGTTATTGCCGACGCCAGCGGACCGGTCGGTAAGATCGTTGACGGCGACAGCGTCGTATTCTTTAATTTCCGCGGCGACCGCGCTATAGAGATCAGTGAGGCGTTCACTAACGAGAAACTCGATACGTTTGACCGCGGTTATATGCCTAAAGTCTGCTACGCGGGTATGCTGCAGTACGACGGAGACCTTAAGATCCCGCCCAGATTCCTTGTCGAGCCTCCGAAGATCTCAAATACGATGGGCGAATATCTCGCAAATCACGGTATCGCTCAGCTCGCCGTAGCCGAAACACAGAAGTTCGGACACGTTACGTATTTCTGGAACGGTAACCGCAGCGGAAAATTCAACGATGAGCTTGAGACTTACGTTGAGGTCAAATCAGACGTAGTTCCTTTCGAGCAGCGTCCCTGGATGAAAGCTGCTGAAGTTACAGATGCGCTTATAAAAGAACTCAGGACCGGACGTTACGGATTCGTCAGGGTCAATTTCGCAAACGGCGATATGGTCGGTCATACGGGAAGCTTCCAGGCCGCAAGAATCGCTATGGAGACTGTCGATCTCTGCCTCGGAAGGATCCTTCCTGTCATCGACGAACTCGGCGGCATGGCTATCATTATCGCCGACCACGGCAATTGCGACGAGATGTATGAGATCAAGAAAGGTAAAGTCGTTCTCAATCCTGACGGAAAGCCGAAAGCCAAGACGTCACATACGCTTAATCCTGTTCCGTGCATTTTCTATGACAATACTCCGAACAGAGATAACTACGTGATAAAGGAAGGCAGCTTCGGCCTTTCCAACGTTGCCGCCAGCGCACTGTTCCTGATGGGCATGAACGCTCCTGAAGGCTGGGACGAAAGCATCGTTTGCAGTAAATAACAATCATCACCTCCGTGCATAATGATCATTGTACGGAGGTCTTTTTATGATTACCGGTGATCATTATGAAATACGATTTTGATTCTTTAATTAACAGGCGCGGTACAGATTGCTACAAATGGAACGTAGGGGAGAACGAACTCCCTATGTGGATCGCTGATATGGATTTCAAAACCGCTCCATGCATCATAGATGAACTTCAGAAGCGCATTTCTCACGGCATATACGGCTATGCGGAAGTTCCTGACGAATGGTACGAAGCTTACATTTCATGGTGGAAAACGAGGCATAATCTAACGATCACCCGCGAATCGCTAATGTTTACCACAGGCGTTGTCGCGGCAATATCATCTACAGTAAGAAAGCTTGGCTCTCCTAATGAAAACGTCGTAATACAGACACCGGTCTACAACATTTTCTATAACTCGATCCTGAATAACGGCCTTCGCGTGCTTGAATCTCCCTTAAAATATGAAAATGGCAATTATTCTATGGACCTCAGCGATCTTGAACTCAAGTTCTCGGATCCCCAGACTTCACTATTTATTCTATGTAATCCTCAGAATCCTGCCGGAATAATCTGGGACGCATCGACACTAGAAAAGATAGGGGAGCTTGCGCTTAAATACAACGTGACCGTCATCGCCGATGAGATCCATTGTGATATTACGAGACCCCGAACTGAATATACTCCTTTCGCTTCTGTATCTGATACCTGTGCTAAAGTCAGTGTAAATTGCATCGCTCCCACAAAATCATTTAATCTTGCAGGAATACAGACTGCTGCTGTTTTCGTGCCGGACAAATTCCTGCGGCACAAGGTCTGGCGGGCAATCAATACGGACGAAGTGGCTGAGCCTAACGCGCTTGCTTGTCCGGCGGCAATTTCAGCGTATAATTCCGGCGCTGAGTGGCTCGATGAAATGCGAGCTTACGTTTTTGAAAATAAGCGTATCGTTAAAGATTTCATATCTTCAGAAATTCCTTCTCTAAACGTGATCGAAGGTGACGCGACGTATCTCGTTTGGATCGATATTTCCGCTTCCGGAATGGATTCTACCGCTTTCACCTCGGCTTTAAGAAAAGAAACGGGCCTGTTCGTTTCAGACGGTAAAGTATACGGGGGAAACGGAAGGTCATTTTTCAGGATGAACGTTGCTACTCCGCGCACGCTGGTTTACGATGCGCTTTCAAGGTTAAAGAAATTCATAGATACTATCTGATGGCATGGAGGCGGACTTAACCGCCTCCGTCATTTTAAAACGCTGTTAATTTCATCAGCTCGCCTTAAGCATCGTATCGCCGTTTTTAGACCGCTCGTCATTTTGCTGATAATCGTCAATAATAGAAAGATCGATTATTGCGAGAATGTCCCTTAATTTCATTGCCTCCGACCTCGTAAAGGTCATTCCTTTCGTTGCCCTCGTCATATCGGGATTCCAGTCTCTTACGTCAAGTTTGAATTTCCCGCCGCCCCATTGTGTCACTGTCAGAAGCCGTTTCCAGCCTGTTTTTGTATTTTCCCGGATAGTGGCGAGTCTGGCACGCACAACGTGATCCATTGGCTGATAGCCTCCGCCGTTATCGCTTGAATTATTTCCGCTGCGATTCGTCGTAGTTGCAGGGGCGGTTTTAGGCGATGTGCTCTGATTTTCTTTTACTGGCTGTGCCGGTTCCGCTTTTTGCTCTTCATGCGCTTTAGCTTCGCCGTTCTGCTCAGCGGCAGCTGCGATAAAGTTTTGTTCGTTATCCGTTACGTTTTGTTCGGAAACATTGTTGTTATCATTTTCGTTATCCATTTTTTTAATTCCGTTCTTAGATTGAATTTTGCCATGTCAAGTACTTTCGGCTTAAAGATAATATATGATTTATGAACAAAGTTCAAATATTACACCGGAAAAGTGCAAAGTACATTTTTTAAAAATATTCTCCGCCATATTGGCTGTTTTAACGGTTTTTAATACGAAAAGTTCAAAAATGCAATTTTGAATTTTATAAAAATCAATGACAGGCGCCTGTGATTCACTAAAATTTTTTTAATTTATTCTAAAACAGAAGCAATCGATAAAATCGTTGCCCTTGATTTATTGCTCCTTAAAATGATATACTAAAAACAGTCCGGCAGCTGATTTTCTACGTTGCCGCGCTGACAGAAGGAGCAAAGTCATGTTAGATTTAATTATAGATAGACTATTGTCAATTCCGGGAATGATCCTGTTCTTCTCGTTCAGAGGTTTTTTCCAGGCCTGGGTGGCTAAAAAATTAGGCGACCATCTGCCCGAACGCGACGGATTCCTTACTATGAATCCCAAAGCACATATTAATATATTCGGTTTCATCATGCTGCTTTTAGTAGGTATCGGCTTCGGTAAACCTATGCGTTTTGATTCCACTTTTTATAAAAATAAAAAGAGAGATACGGCTATTCAGATCCTTTCGGGGCCCGCAGCCGGAATCATTGCCGGATTTGCAATGTATGCCGTATACTTTATCTTATATGGTATTCTTGGCAGGTACACCGGACTTTACTCAAACAATATTTTTAATTACCTCTGCCTTATATTCTTATTTGGAACTCAGATTGCGCTGTTACTTACAGTATTCCATCTGCTGCCTCTCCCGGGTTTCGACAGCTACCGGTTAATAGTTAATTTCCTGCCTTATAACGTTTACAGAAAATTCTACGTTATTGAGAAATACAGCATGTGGATATATATCGGCTTCCTGCTCATACTCAGGGTACCTGTCATAGGAGATTTCATATTTAATTATTTGATAGCATATCCCGCAAACGGATTAATGAGGCTTATTCAGCTTCCATTTGACCTCATATCCAAGCTTCTGCCGTGAAAACAGAGGAGTTATTTGCTAAAATGAACAAAACTGCTAAAATTTTGTGTGCTATTTTCGCGGTAATAATTACTGCAGGTCTTACGTACGCGATCATAACTTATCATCCGGACTATAAAACACCATCGGACGCTTTTAACGTAAAAGCGCTCAGGGTCAATTATTCAGACGAACCTTCCGCCGTTTCGAGCGATGAATTGACGTTCGGATGGCAGATGGATTCGGATAAAGTCGGGATCTCCCAGACTGCGTACAGGATCGTTGTCAACGATAAAAGTAATTTTAAAGGCCGCACTTACTGGGATTCAGGAAAAGTCCTCTCTGCCGAATCTGCGTGCGTACAATACTCCGGAAGAAAACTTGACCCCGAAAAGGAGTATTACTGGAAAGTCACCGTCTGGGACGATAAAGATGAGTACAGTACAAGTGAAACGCCCGCGCACTTCGAAACCGCCTGCGACGAAAAAGCGCTTTCCAAAGCCTTATTTATCTCCGAAGGCTCGAACGCGTCAAAATATAAAGAATATTCGCTTGAATTCGACGCCGCGATCACTTCTCAGGCGCTGGGAACACTTATCGACGTTAAGAACGGGTCAAATTATTATTTATGGCAGTTCAATCTTTCGGATCACGGCGTGCTGTATCTCAGAAAACACGTGTTTTACCCGGGCGGTTATACGGTCGATGAAGTTGATATTTCTAAAAAATGCGGTTCTGTAATCGAATACGGCGATGAATTTCACGTAAAAATAACGTCAGACCGCAAAAGTATAAAAACATACGTAAACTCAAAACTTGTTGACACTTACTCCGCGAAACTTTACAACTCCGCTTTTTACGGTTTCAGACAGGGCGCGGGAGAAGCCGGATGGGTAGATAATATCGAAACTAAAATCGTTCAGGATAACGGCGAGAAGATCGAATTTGCATATGATTTTGACGACGAATATAATCCTTTTTCAATAGGTTCGGTCGTATCTGAAAGACTCGAACTCGGACCATTCCCGGGGGAGCAGAAGTCATATATCAGTTTTGACGGCAGCAAGGTCATAAATAACAAGCCCGGCGGCGTGATGTTCAGAAAAAGTTTTGAACTGAGCGGTAAAACCGATGTTTCAAAGCTTAAAAAGGCGCGTCTGTACGTGACAGCGCTCGGTAATTTCAACATATATATCAACGGAAATAAGATAGGCGACGACGTTCTGAAGCCCGGCTGGACCGATTATTCGACGCGCGTGCAATATTTCATTTATGACGTTTCAGAAGCGCTGAAGAGCGGAGAAAACGTTATCTGCGCATACGTTACTTCCGGATGGTGGAACGGGCGCGTTTCATTCTCAACGTACGGAAACCTTGACAACGCATTTATGTGCAGGCTTGTGACGGAATATAAGAATGGGAGAAAATCTGAGCTCGTTACAGACGAAAGCTGGGAATGGAACAGAGAAGACTGCCCGGTGGTGGAAGCGTCGATTTACGACGGAGAAACTTACGACGCGCGCTATTCTCCTACAGTATATATGCCCGATGAATATGATCCTGAGAGATGGAATTATGCGGCTGCTTTTCTTTACGAAGGGGAAGTAACTCCCGCGTCCGGCGCTCCGGTAAAAGTAAGAAACGAATTAGAATTGACGCCGTCTTCTGTAAAAATTTATAAAGAAACTGAAGACAACGGATCAGATTTCGGAAAAGTTATTGTCCTTCGCGAATTTTCCGGGGAAGATGAGTTTACGCTTGAACACGGGGAGACCGCGGTTATCGATCTCGGTCAGAATATGGTCGGATGGCCGCTTATAAGTGTTTCCGGACGGAGCGGGACTCAGATCATAATGAGATTCGGAGAGATGCTCAACGATTCCGGCAGTAAGTCGAGGGGGAACGACGGTCCTGAGGGTTCTGTCTACACTTCGAATTACAGATCTGCCGCCTCTACAAACCGCTACATAATGAGCGGCGAAGGCGTTGAAAATTATCATACTGAATATTCATTCTACGGTTTCAGGTATATATCGATCACCGTCTCCGATACAGTCACTTTCCACTCTGTGCGCGGTCAGGTAGTGGGTTCGGTTAATCCCGAATCCGGCAGTATCACCACGTCCGACGCTTCAGTAAATCAGCTCATTTCGAATATTATATGGAGCATGAGAGGAAACTATTTAAGCGTACCTACTGATTGCCCGCAGCGTGACGAGAGGCTGGGCTGGACCGGTGATACGCAGGTATTTGTTGGCACCGGTTCGTATAACGCCAACGTAGCGCCGTTCTTCCGCAAATGGCTTACGGACTGCATTGACAGCCAGATGAGCGACGGCTCTTATCCTGACGTTATTCCGAGGTCAAACGCGACCGGATCAGGAGCGGCCGCCTGGGGGGACGCCGGAATCATTGTGCCATATACGATGTACAAAAAGTACGGAGATATTTACGTTATCCGCCGCAATTACGATTCGATGGAAAAATATATGAGTTTCGTGATCAAGAACGGCGGTCCGCTTGAGCGCTACGGAGACTGGCTCGCTTATCAGGAGACCGAACAGAAACTCATATGCAAAGCATATTACGCATACGACGCACTTTTGATGGCACAGATGTCTGACGCGCTCGGATATACGCAGCGAAAAGATTATTACCGCGGCATCTACGAAAACGTTAAAAGCGAATATATAAAATCGTACTTTGACGAAATCGGGCTTATTCCGGGTTCACAGACAGCTGCTGTATTAACGCTGCTCGCCGATCTGGTCCCGAATGAAGATATGCGCTATTCCGTACTAACGATGCTTCGCAATAATATTAAAAAGAACGGCTGGAAACTTCAGACTGGATTCGTTGGGACAGCGAATATTGTCAACGTTCTCAGCCTTATGGGCGACGACGAGACTGCGTACACGCTGCTTCTGCAAAGGGACAATCCTTCGTGGCTTTACAGCATTGACCAGGGGGCAACGACTACCTGGGAGCGCTGGGATTCATATACGCTCGCACGAGGCTTCGGCGACGTCGGAATGAATTCTTTCAACCATTACGCATACGGCTGCGTCGGCGAATGGATGTACACGTATATGGCGGGCATCAACGGAAGCGGAACGACAGGATTCAAACAGTTCGAATTATCGCCGCGCATCGATCCGAAACTCAGGATCACTTCGTGCGAAGCTGAATACGACAGCGTATACGGTACGATATATTCTTCATGGAACGTTGACGGAAGCGGTTCTCTTTCCTACGATTTCAGCGTACCTGCAAACACTTCGTGCAAGGTCGTACTACCGCTCAAGATCGGTGAGAAAGACGTTTCTTCAATTTCAATCGGCAATTTTTCTGTAAAAATCAGCGAATTATCCGGCGGAGATCATTTAGCTGAAGGATTATCTTTTACAGAAATACAAAACGGATGTATAATATTAATGGCTGTATCCGGAAACTTCAGCATACGGCTCAGTTAATTGCGGCAGGGAAGGAAACGCAGTGGACAATTCACTTCAGGATCTATATACCACTTCGCTTGAAGATATAAGGCTCGACGTTTTCGAAGGGCCTTTCGATTTGTTGCTGTCTCTGCTTGAACGCAATAAACTTAATATTGCCGATATAAGTATCAGCCTGATCGCGGATCAGTATATCGAAGTACTTAAAAACAATTTTGATATGGAGATAGCGAGTGAATTTCTGGTGATGGCTTCGACGCTCCTTCACCTCAAATCAAGGCGCCTGCTGCCTCAAAAAGAAAAAGAGGCGGAAGAGATCTCCGAAGAAGAACTTATCCGCAGACTCAGCGAGTATAAACGTTACAAAGAACTTGCTCCGGCAGTTTCAGAAAGACTGGCAGAATATTCCGGTTCATATTACAAAATGCCGGAGAATCTCACGTTCCCGAAGATCTATCTTCCTGTTAAGATCGATCCTGCGCTTCTGGCTTATTACAAAGCTGATATCGACAAAAGATTTAAAGAGAAGACGAATGACAATACTTCAAAGATGGAAAGAATACTGCGCGTTGAAAAAGTCAGTATTAAGGACAAGATGAAGCAGATCATAAGAAAGATCAAGAATTTTGTAAAGACCCGTTTCTCTGAAATATTCACTAAAGAATCAAGCCGTACTGAGAAGGTTACAGGTTTTCTGGCAATGCTTGAGCTGGATAAAAACAAACACGTAAAAGTTACGCAAAAGGAACTTTTCGGAGAGATCACGATTGAGCCCGGGGACAATTTCGATCCCTCGGATATTGAGAAATTTACCGGCACCGTAGACGAATACGACGAGAACAGCCCGATAGAAGGAAATTCATGACGGAGCACATTTAGCAAAGAGCAGTATTACCACCAGCTGATTTTAATTCAAGGAAGGTCAACATTATGGACGATAACAATAGATCCGGTTTTATTGATGCAATTTCAGACGAAAGCTACGTCCCCGACAGGCTCAGCCACGCGGAGGCGCTTGCGGAGGCGCTGCTTTTTGCGTCCGGCAGCCCCGTACTCACCGATGATATCGCGCTGATCCTGAAGCTCAAAAAGTCTGAGACAGAAGCAGTGCTAAAACGTCTTTCGGAATATTACACGGCACATAATTCCGGCCTTGTATTAAAGAAAATCAACGATTCTTATCAGCTCGCGTCAAAAAGTTCGCTTCACGATGAACTTAAGCCGCACTTCGAACAGGTCTCCGCTTCTCCGCTCAGCCGTTCTGCATTGGAAGCGCTGACAATAATCGCATATAACCAACCTATCACTCGCGGCGGCGTCGAGATAATCCGCGGCGTCAACAGCGACAGCGTCGTTTCTACGCTTCTTGAGCGCGGTCTTATATGTGAAAAGGGGAAATCCGATTCACCCGGACGTCCTGTACTTTACGGAACTACCGAACTCTTTCTCAAGAGCGCCGGACTAACTGACATAGAAGAATTAAGAGACGTCATTCCGCTTCCCGAAATAAACACCGCCCGGCCGCCTGAAGACCCAGAAGCAAATAACGATCAACCAGAAACCAATAACTAGTTCCTCGTTGCCAGTTACTCGTTGCCAGTTCCTCGTTCCTGGTTGCTCGTTACTCGTTGACGCTTTGACATATTCCTGTCGCTATAGTATAATTATTTGTCAGGGACAAATTCGTTCGTACGTATTTGACCCGGCGTATTTTGAAGTACGGTATTACGGAAGACGGAGGACAAGGAATGGATTATAAAAAGCTCTCAAAAGCACAGCTTGAAAAAGAACTGCTCTTACAGCAATCCAGATATGATAAATATAAGGCAATGGGACTCAGCCTCGATATGACCAGAGGGAAGCCCTGCGCTGCACAGCTTAAACTATCAGAGCCTATGCTTGACCAGGCCCTTTTGGAAGATTGTACTTCAGAAAACGGAACCGACTGCCGGAATTACGGCATTGTCGCCGGCCTTCCTGAAGCGAGGCGGTTTATGGGTGAACTGCTTGGAGTTCCCGGTGATAATATTATATGCGGCGGTAATTCAAGTCTCAATATGATGTACGATACGATTTCCGCATTTATGTTGTTCGGCGTATCAGGCGATGAGGCAGACAGGCCTTGGTTCGAGGAAAAGGACAGAAAATTCATATGTCCCGTTCCGGGCTATGACCGTCATTTCGCCGTGACCGAACTGTTCGGATTCAAACTCATACCTGTTGACATTAACCCCGACGGACCTGATATGGACGAAATAGAACGGATTGTCCGCGACGACCCGTCCGTAAAAGGTATGTGGTCCGTACCGAAATATTCAAATCCGACCGGTTACGTCTATTCAGACGAATGTATAAGAAGACTTGCCCGCATGAAATGTGCGGCTCATGATTTCAGGATCTTCTGGGACGATGCGTACACGGTCCATTTCTTCAACGACAGCCCTGCAGATCAGCTTAATCTTTATGATGAATGCGTAAAAGCAGGTAATCCCGAACGCACTATTATGTTCGGATCAACTTCGAAAATCACTTTCCCCGGAGCCGGTATTGCCGCACTCGCCGCAGATAAAAAGACGGTCGATTTCCTGCTTTCTAAGATTTCAAAACAGACGATCGGACCCGATAAACTGAATCAGCTGAGGCACGTAAAATTCCTGAAGGATCTTCAGGGAGTCGTTGCCCATATGAAAAAACACGCTGATATCATGAAGCCTAAATTTGACGCCGTACAGGACGTATTCGAGTCCGAATTTGACGCGCCTGTGGAAGGACAGCTTCAATGGACAAAGCCCGAAGGCGGGTATTTTATCTGCTGCAAAACAGGCGAGGGAATGGCCGCGCAAGTTCTGGATATGTGCAAACAGTGCGGCGTCGCTTTCACTCCTGCAGGATCCACGCATCCTTATAAAAAAGACCCTACGGACAGCTACGTAAGAATAGCGCCGTCTTATCCCGAAATCGGGCAAATAAGATCGGCAGTTGAAATTTTCTGCATATGTGTTAAAATAACACTGATAAAACAACTTCTTTTAAATAAATAAACCGGAGGCCAATATGGACGAAAACATCAAACTCGAATACGAACCAAAAAACGGCTGGACTTGCCTTAACGAAGATACGCTTAAAGAACTCGAAGCATTCTGCGAAGACTATAAACGTTTCCTTGACGACGCAAAAACCGAACGTGAATCCACCGAGGTGCTTGTTAATACTGCTAAAGAAGCCGGCTTTTCTGACCTTAACGACTATTTGTGCGCTAAGAAAAAGGCGCTTCCAGGTACTAAATTATATGCCGTGAACAGGGGAAAGTCATGTGCCTTTATGATCATCGGTAAGAACGATCCTGTTGATGGAATGAATATGGTCGGCGCTCATATCGACGCTCCGAGACTCGACTTCAAGCCGAAGCCGATCTATGAAGATTCAGGTTATGCGCTTGCCAAAACGCATTATTACGGCGGAATAAAGAAGTATCAGTGGGTCGCTACGCCTCTTGCGCTTCACGGAGTTGTTTTCCTTGAAGGCGGTAAGAAAGTCAGCGTACGTATCGGCGAAGACGAGTCCGATCCCGTTCTTTATATTACCGACCTGCTTCCGCACCTTGCACAGGATCAGATGGCGAAAAACGGATATTCGCTTATCGGCGCCGAACAGCTTAACGTTACACTGGCCTCCAGACCGGCTCTCGATTTTGAGACCTCCAAGGACGGCGGCGCGTGCTGCTGCAATAATGAAGGCTGCTGCAATGACGAAAATAAAGAAGAAAAGGACGATAAAGCAGATAAATCTGTGAAGAAAGCCGTGCTTAAACTGCTCTACGATAAATACGGCATCTGCGAGAAAGATTTCTTCAGAGCAGAATTTGAGATCGTTCCGGCGGCGAAAGCCAAAGACGTAGGAATCGACCGCGCTCTTGTAGGAGCATACGCTCAGGACGACAGGGTCTGCGCATACACAGGATTCAGAGCTTTGCTTGACCTTAAAGAAATACCCGAAAAAACAGCCGTTGTATATCTTTCGGACAAAGAAGAGATCGGCAGTGTCGGAAACACGGGCGCGAGGTCGTGCTGGCTCGAAAATCTCTGTCTCGAACTTGTGTCAAATTATGATCCGTCTTACGGCATGCTCGAACTCAGAAGGGCAATGACAGCGACAAAATTCCTTTCCGCTGACGTTACTGCCGCATTCGATCCGAATTTCCCCGAAGTTTCAGATAAACTTAACGTAGCCTTCGCATCGAACGGTATCTCGTTCAACAAATATACCGGTTCACGCGGAAAGAGCGGCGCGAGCGACGCCTCTCCCGAATTCATTTCATACGTCATCGACACGCTTGAAAAAGAAAATATTCCGTGGCAGCTTACAGAAATGGGTAAGGTAGATATAGGCGGCGGCGGAACCATCGCTCAGTTTATGGCTGACCTCGGAATGGAAGTCCTTGACTGCGGAGTTCCGGTGCTTTCGATGCATTCTCCGTTTGAAGTGACGTCGAAGGCGGACGTTTACTGGACCTACAGGGCGTATATGGCCTTTATTAAAGCGTAAACGGCCCGTAAATCGATTTTCAGGCTCCGGCAGTATAACTTTAGATTTCAGAAGGAGAAGCGCTAATTGGATAATTTAAGACGGTTTTTAGTGGTGTTCTGTATCATGCTCGTCCTTGCGGCCGCTGTATGCGGCGTAAGGCTTGTGCTTTCATACGATAATTTCAACAAGAACCTGGTAAACGACCTTGAACTTGATATTCCTACGTACGATCCTTCCGGAGAGACGGTACAGTCTTCGTTCTCAAATAACATTCTTTTCATATGCTTTGACGAAGATAATTCAGAGACTCAGCTGATGTTTATCATGAACGTCGATTCTGCTTCCAAATCTCTGAATTTTATGCTCCTGCCTAAAGAGATCAAGTACAATATCGCGTCCGGTTCAATGGTCGGAGATTTCGGCTCGATGTATTACGGCTTTTCCTCATCCCGCGGCTCATCCTGCGCTTCGGCTGTTGCTTCGTTCTTTGACATCGATATTAATTACTACTTCTGTATCTCGACAGAGGAAGCCGCAAAGCTTCTCGGTTCGTTCTGCTCCGAGGACGGGGGAGTTATCTTCGACGTTCCCGTAGATATTTACTACAGAGATTACGAGAAGAATATCAATATCGATTTCAGGAAGGGCGCTCAGGTATTAAACGGCACGGGAATCGTTGATTTCCTCCGCTTTTATAAAACGTACGACGGTACGTATACAAAAGAACTTCTGGAATATTACGACGGCACTGACTCAAAACGAATGAATATCGTCGCAAGGTTTATCGACACGTTTATCACGCAGAAATTCTTTGAGCCTTCAACGGATTTCTACATCAGGAGCTTTACCGAACTTGTAAACCCGTTCCTGAATAAGGCGGATACTAATTTAAACAGATCTGTACTGGATACGGTCGGGCAGATACTCGCAACGACGAACTCGCAGAAGATAGGCTATTTCTTACCGCTGGGCGACGTTTCTTTTAACGACAAAGTATATCTCGAATACAACGGTTACATAAGGAATCTCGAACTTGACGAGAGCATCTCTCCGTCTGTCGCGATGGATATCCTTTCTTCGAGATTTAAGACGCTTTACTGATTCTAATTAAATACCGTCATCTTACGTATCTGTATTTTCAGCCTTCTCGCTTCGGTTTTCTTCCGGGCGCGGAGGCTGATCTCTTTTTACGGAAGAAAGGGGATTGCTGCTTACAGCTTCCTTTAACTGACGTGAATTTACGTGAGTGTAGATCTGAGTGGTGGCAACACTTTCGTGTCCCAATATTTCCTGAAGGGCTCTGATGTCAACGCCTCCGTACGTATACATCAGCGTCGCGGCGGTATGACGGAGTTTGTGCACAGAATATTTTTTAGGATCAAGTCCAGCTTTGACAATATATTTTTTTACGGTGTACTCAACTGTTTTGGGACTGATGCGTTTCTTGCGTTTACTGACGAACAGGGGATGGACACCGCCTTTTTCCGTAACGTCTTCCCGAACCTGCAGATAACTGTCAATAGCGCTGATACATGCGTCGTTAAGATAGACGGCGCGCTCTTTATTGCCCTTACCGATGACTCGCAGAACGTCGTCGCGGATATCCGTGATATTGATCCCGACAAGTTCCGAAAGACGCATACCGCAGTTTAAAAACAGTGTAATTATACAATAATCGCGCTCTGCAAATTCTTCTTCGTCATCGATCGAACCGAGCAGGTCGCGGCTTTCGTCAAGCTCCAGATATTTAGGAAGTCTTTTGCTTTGCTTGGGGCTTTCAAGTTCCGCAGCAGGATTTGACGTAATTATATTCACGCGGGAAAAACAGTATTTAAAAAATGTTTTCAAGCACGAGACTTTTCTGCTTCTCGTGGAGGCAATATCTCCGCGCTCGGCATTTATGTAGTTCAGGAACGCATAAAGATCCGACAGCGTAATAGATTTGAGAACGTCAATATCCAGATCGGCCGGATCGATTTCTTCAAACAGTGCATCAGCCTGGACGAGTCTGCGCCTTACTTTAATAAAGCGGAAGAACATGAGCAGGTCATAATAGTACTCGTGGATCGTACGCTTCGATTTGCCCGAGATCGAATCCATGTATATAAGGAAATCTTCTCCGTACGGAGGAAGCATATATTTCTCTCTGCCCGTCTTATCATTGCCAGCCACTTGCGATACACCCCGATTGAAATGATTTTGTTCAATTACGTACAGATTATACATCCCCGGAGCAATAAGTTCAAGTTGACAATTCTTCGTGTTTGGAATAGAATCAACCGAATACTTTTTTTAGGAGTATGATCAATATGGCAGAATTTATTACAGGAATGAAAAGAACAGATTATTGCGGTACGCTCACAGCCAAAGACATCGGCAGGGAAGTTACCGTTAACGGATGGGTAAGGAAGACGAGGAACCTGGGAAGCCTCCTTTTTGTTGACCTCAGAGACAGATCGGGCATCGTGCAGCTCGTATTCGATCAGGAGACGCACGAGTCGTTGTTCGATAAAGCCGAAGGGCTGCATCAGGAGTACGTGCTTTCGGCTAAGGGCATTGTCCGTGCCAGAAGCGCAGAGGCTGTAAATCCCCGTATGAAGACCGGAGAAGTAGAGATCGCCGTTAATGATATGCGCGTGCTTAACTCCGCGGAAACACCTCCGTTCCAGATCGATGATAAAGCAAACGTTTCTGACGTTTTAAGACTTAAATACAGGTATCTCGACCTGCGCCGCCCTTCGATGAGCCGCTACCTTATGATGAGGCACAGGATCGTGAAAGAAGCACACGACTATTACGATAAGAACGGTTTTATCGAAGTCGAGACGCCTTCTCTTTGCAAGAGCACGCCTGAAGGGGCGAGAGACTATTTAGTGCCGTCGAGAGTACATCCCGGAAAGTTTTATGCACTTCCTCAGTCCCCGCAGCTGTTCAAACAGCTTCTTATGTGCGCCGGTTTCGACAGATATATGCAGATCGCAAAATGCTACAGAGACGAGGACCTGCGCGCCGACAGACAGCCCGAGTTCACGCAGATCGACCTTGAAATGTCTTTCGTCGATGCCGATGACGTTATGACGATCAACGAAGGCTTCATCAAGCAGCTTTTCAAGAACGTGCTCGACATTGACGTTCCTACGCCCTTCATTCGCATGAAATATCAGGAGGCAATGTCACGCTTCGGCTCTGATAAACCGGATATCCGCTTCGGACTCGAACTTAAAGATATAACTGAATTCGCAAAAACTTGCAGCTTTAAAGTATTTTCCGAAACCGCGCAGTCCGGTGGTGCCGTAAGACTTATCTGCGCTCCTGCAGGTCATTATTCCCGCAAAGAGATCGACGGACTTACCGAATTCATCAAGACTCACGGAGGCTCCGGCATGGCGTGGATAGCGCTTTCCGAAAGCGGCGTAAGATCGAGCCTCGGAAAAGTCCTCACCGAAGAGGAAATCGGTGAGATCATCAAACTCGCAGACGCGAAAAACGGAGATCTTATCTGTATCGTTTGCGGCAAGAGCGGCCCCGTCTATACGGCGCTCGGCGGACTTCGCTGCTACCTCGGCGATAAGCTCGGGCTTATTCCGAAGGACAAATTCGCATTTCTCTGGGTCGTTGATTTCCCGCAGTTCGAATATTCCGAAGAAGAGGGAAGATACGTTGCGATGCACCATCCTTTCACCATGCCCAAGACGGAAGATATCCCCAAAATCGAAGCGGGTGATCTTTCCGACGTAAAAGCAGACGCTTACGACATCGTACTTAACGGTTATGAACTCGGCGGCGGCAGCATAAGGATACACGACAGCGCGCTTCAGCAGCTTATGTTCAAAGCGCTCGGCTTTTCGGAAGAAGACGCTAAGACGAGATTCGGATTCCTGCTCGAAGCATTCAAATACGGAACTCCCCCTCACGGAGGAATGGCATACGGACTCGACAGACTCGTCATGCTTATGACCGGATCTGATAACATCCGCGACGTTATTGCGTTCCCGAAAGTGCAGAACGCTTCCGATCTCATGACCGGAGCGCCGGATTTCGTTGACGATAAACAGCTTTCAGAACTTTACATTGCCTGCACTGAAAGAGAGAAGGCTGAAGATCAGTAATAAGGCATCTAATTTAAAATGCTAAGAATAGGCTTAGACGTAGGTTCAACTACGGTTAAAATTGTTGTGTTTGACGCCGCGGACAATATTTTGTTCGGGAAGTACAGGCGCCATTATTCTGATATACGCAAAACTATCTGCGACGTGCTGTCGGAGGCATTGACAAAGTATAAGGGCGAAGAGTGCTATCTGGCAATAACCGGGTCCGGCGGCATGCTTGTCGCCGACTGGCTCGGTCTTCCTTTCGTTCAGGAAGTTGCCGCGCTCGGGAAAAGCGTTGAGGTCCTGATCCCGCAGACCGACGTCGCGATCGAGCTCGGCGGAGAAGACGCGAAGATCACTTTCTTCCGCGATCCTGTCGAACAGCGTATGAACGGTACCTGCGCAGGCGGGACCGGAGCGTTCATCGACCAGATGGCGATCCTCTTAAAGACCGACGCAGACGGACTAAATGCGCTTTCGGAAAAACATACGACTATCTATCCGATCGCCGCACGCTGCGGAGTATTTGCAAAAACAGATATCCAGCCGCTTTTGAACGAAGGTGCTGCAAAAGAAGATATCGCCGCATCCGTTTTTCAATCTGTAGTAAACCAGACTATAAGCGGACTGGCGTGCGGACGCAGGATCGAGGGCAATATCGCTTTCCTCGGCGGTCCTTTAAATTATCTTCCTGAATTAAGAAATCGCTTTATCGAGACGCTTTCCTTAAAGCCTGATCAGGTGATCTGCCCCGAAAATTCGCATTTATTTGTGGCAATGGGTGCGGCGTTTATGTCTGACGCTGACCGTCCCGGCGTAAAAGCGGTTCCGGTTACTGTCGATTCGATAATTAAAAAGCTGCCCGATATCATGAGTATCCAGGCATCTGAAGTCGGGCGCCTCGACAGGCTGTTTAAAACCGATGCGGATTACGAAGAATTCGTAGAACGTCACAGTACGGAAAAAGCCGTATTCGGAGAACTCAGCACGTATAAAGGCCCCGCTTATTTCGGTATAGACGCAGGTTCGACGACGACAAAAGCTGTACTTTGCGGCTCGGACGACCAGATCCTTTATTCGTTTTACGGCAGCAATTTCGGCAGTCCGTTTGATTCCGCTCTTAAGATCCTCAAAGACGTTTACTCAAAACTTCCTGAGGGAGTTTATATTTCAGGCTCATGCGTGACCGGATACGGCGAAGGTCTTATTAAGGCGGCGCTCAGAATGGATCTCGGTGAGATCGAGACGGTGGCGCATTACCGCGCTGCAGACCACTTCCTGCCTGGCGTTGAATTTATCCTTGACATCGGCGGGCAGGATATGAAATGCCTTAAAGTGAAGGACGGCGTCATCCAGAGCATTATGCTGAACGAAGCCTGTTCTTCCGGCTGCGGCTCGTTTATCGAGGCATTTGCTACTACTCTGAATCTTAAAATATCGGATTTCGCAAAAGAAGCACTGAAAGCAGAAAGACCCGTTGACCTCGGAAGCCGCTGCACCGTATTCATGAATTCGAGAGTAAAACAGGCTCAGAAAGAAGGCGCAAGCGTTGCCGACATATCTGCCGGACTTTCGTATTCCGTTATTAAAAACGCTCTTACAAAAGTAATAAAAATAAGATCTCCCGAAGACATGGGCGAAAAGATAATCGTTCAGGGAGGTACGTTCTATAACGACGCAATACTGCGCTGCTTTGAACTCATCTCAGGCAGGAACGCGGTAAGACCTGATATTGCCGGACTTATGGGGGCATACGGAGCTGCACTGATCGCGAAGAAAGAGTTTGAGAACGTTCCGGAACACGTTTCATGCCTTTTAACGCCCGAAGAAGCTGATACTATCAAAGCCGAAACCAGAAAAATACGCTGCGGAGGCTGCACTAACAATTGTTTATTGACCATAAGCAAGTTTTCGGGCGGAGCGGGATACGTAACGGGAAACAGATGCGAACGGGGAGACGTTGTCACGCCAAAATCTAAAAAGATACACGCGCCCGACCTGTTTGAATATAAATACAAAAGGCTTTTTGAACACTATAAACCGCTGGATAAAGACCGTGCTCCTAACGGAGAGATAGGTATTCCGCGCGCTCTTAATATGTACGAGAATTATCCGTTCTGGTTCACGTTCTTCACTGAACTCGGATATCGCGTGATATTGTCCGCGCCGTCTACCAAAGAACTGTACGCTCTCGGTATGGACACGATCCCGTCTGAATCTGTCTGCTATCCTGCAAAGCTTACACACGGCCATATCACGTGGCTATTAAAGCAGGGGATAAGCAGGATCTTCTATCCTTCGATCCCTTACGAAAAGAAAGAAGACGAGAAAGCGAACAACCATTATAACTGCCCGATCGTGACGTCATATCCGGAAGTCATGAAGGCGAACGTCGATCTGATTCGGGAAATGAACGTCGAATATATGCATCCGTTCCTTCCGATATTCGATAAAAAGAGGATGTTCGAAAGACTGTGCGAAGAATTTCCGTCGTTCAGTCCGGACGAGATCCAAAACGCGCTTAACAAAGCGTACGCCGAAGATGACGCTTTCCACGAGGACATCAGGTCGAAAGCGGCGGAAATTATTGACCACGCCGAAAAGGCCGGGATGAAGTGCATAGTGCTCGCCGGAAGACCGTATCATATTGACCCCGAGATCAACCACGGAATATCGCAGATGATCGCAGGATTCGGTATGTGCGTGCTGACCGAAGACTCCGTTGCCCATATGGGAGAGCTCGAAACGCCTATTCGCGTAGTAAATCAGTGGTCTTACCATGACAGGCTTTACCGCGCCGCTGATTTCGTACGAAAACATCCGAATATGGAACTTATCCAGCTCAATTCGTTCGGCTGCGGGTTAGACGCGGTCACGACAGATCAGGTAGACGAGATACTTCGCTCTGCAGGAAAAATATATACCTGCCTTAAGATCGATGAAGGCTCGAATCTGGGCGCCGCCAGGATAAGGATCAGATCTCTTAAAGCTGCACTTGCGGAACGGGATAAAGACCCGGAGAAGCAAAGACGGACTAAAATATCGACTTACGCCGCTCCGAGAGTCCTCTTTACTAAAGAGATGCGTAAGAAATATACCGTACTCGCGCCTCAGATGTCTCCGATACATTTTGAATTCGTACAGGAAGCGTTCAGGACACACGGCTATAACTTCGTTATTTTACCTGCTGATGACCGCGAAGCAGTTGATTACGGACTTAAATACGTCAATAACGACGCATGCTACCCGAGCATACTTATCGTCGGTCAATTCGTTAAAGCGCTTCAATCGGGGAAATATGATCTGAATAACACCGCATTAATGATCACTCAGACCGGCGGCGGATGCAGGGCAACGAACTATATCGCGTTTTTGAGAAAAGCACTGAGGGACATGGGGCTTTCACACATTCCGGTAATATCTCTTAGTATCGGCAATATAGAGAAAAATCCCGGATTCAAGATCACTCCGGGCCTGCTGCTCTCCGGTATCCAGGCTGTATGCTACGGCGATCTTCTGATGCGCGTGCTATACAGGACAAGGCCATATGAAAAAGTTCCGGGCAGCGCTAACGCACTTCACGACAAGTGGAGCACTATAATAAAGAAATCTTTAAAGCACCCAGATTTTATCGGTTTTTCGCGCAACGTTAAAGGTATAGTTAAAGATTTTGACACGCTTGAACTTAGAGATATTAAAAAGCCGCGGATCGGGCTCGTAGGCGAGATACTCGTAAAGTTCCATCCGACAGCGAACAATAAAGTAGTGGAACTTGTCGAAGCGGAAGGCGCAGAAGCCGTAATGCCGGATCTGCTTGATTTCCTCCTTTACGCATCGTACGGGTCGATATTCAAAAACAGATATCTCGCTGACAGCAATAAGAGCGCCAGATTCAGCCGGACATTGATTTCGATTTTCGAAACTATCAGAAAGCCGATGAAGAAAGCCCTCGAAAAAAGCACACGGTTCGAATCACCTAAAACCATATACGAACTTGCCGATAT
>JAFWQX010000176.1 GCA_017508875.1 Clostridia bacterium
ATTAAGGAAATCCCAAAAATATACACTATACACCGAGAAGCTTCATAAGATCTGCGATGTATTTAACTGTTTTCGAAGAGGTCCAGGTGCGCTCAGAACCGCACCGGACCTTTTTGGCTTTTGCTAGATAGTGAAAGACTTGTTTGTAGGAATATTTGGCTGAGATACCCGTGTCAGAAAGGAGGCATTTAACCTTAGAGGAAATTAGGACAGAGATGAAATTGATAAACTCAGTGGCATAAAGCCGGTAGTCGCCGTGTACTCTTGTGGTGTTGAGTTCGATAATGTTTTTGTAAAGGTTGAACATGATCTCGATTTCCCAGCGTTTTGAGTAGGCTTCATAAACATCAATGGGATCGAGATCTTTGTTTGACTCAAATACGATGAGACCAAACTCGCTTTGTTTGTCGAGATACTTCTCTTCGGAGTAAGTGCCTTTCTTTCTGTTTCTGGCCAGGTAACCGATTTCCTGGTCATAAGCATCTTTCGGATTTCTGAAAGCATAAAGGTATTTATCGTCGTTGATCTTTTTCTTTTTCCATAGGATCTGTGCGTCTTTGTATTCGTTCAATATGGATGTTATCTCTTTATCCATTTCATTGTCTGTGATTGTTTTTGATGACTGCTTCAGCGGAATCAGATATCCAAGCCCTTCGATGCCCTTGATCTTTTTGATGGAGTCAGGGCCGTAAAACCCTTTATCCATAACGAGAAGTCCGGATTCCACACGGAATTCCGTAATGAAATCTTCTATGCTTGTAAGATCCAGCATATTTCCGGGATAAGGTTTCACCGCCACAGGTTCTTTGCTTTTCGGATCATATGCATACATCAATGTCAGATCTTTGCAGCCCTTCTTGCTTCCTTTCCTGGAAAATTCAGAAAATATATCCGTATCGCTGTTGCAGTCTTTCAGCATCCCGTCTACAACAAGAGTCCTTCCGCCGAATTTTTCGATCCTGTTCCTCATAAAGGTGCTGATTTTACTGTATTCCATCCCTACCTTCTCTAAAAACGCAGACAGTGTGTTCTCGGACAGAGCCACCTTCGGATACATTTCCGATACAAAAGACGTTTCGTATGATAACTGGATATCTCTGTTCCGTATGTCATGATATGCAGATCTTAGAAGCGCGATTACATAGATCCTTATTGCAACCGGTAAATCATATACGGCATTCAGTTCTTCCAGAATACCCTTACCGACAAGGTCGCACAGGGCGACTTCTCCGTAATCTTTCACATCCACGCTTCTTCCTGCTTTTGTACGGCGCGGTTCTTTTCGAATTTCAATGTATTTTCCGTCTTTGATTTCACCGATGGTTCCGAGATCGACCGGTACCGTTCTCCCGTCGACTCTTTTTGACGTTCTTTTCACTACAAGATATCTGCCAAATGAATACATAACCCTTGTACTTTTCGGCCTTTCGACTGCCAGTATCTCAGCGGGAATCGGCATAACAAATACCTCCATTAGCATAATGAATAACCCTTATACATATTCTACCATATTGTATCTCAAAAGTCAACAAAAAAAGCCGGCTTTTCCACGAAAAATCATGAAAAAAACAGCTCTTTGACTATTATGAAGGCAAATGTTCTTCCTGAACCCGATTTAACCTTAGTTGTATAGTGAATGCTTTTGGGAATTACTTAATTAAAACTTTGCCATTAACTCGTTGACCTGCTTCATAAACTCACCGTCTGCGCCGGTGCGCGCCTTTGCCCATGCCACGAAAGAATCGGGACCGGATATTGACGCTTCCTCCCAATCTTTGAGCGTGGTGGTTATGCTGAACTTCCAGCCGCCAAAATACTGCTTATTCATATAATTGCGCATCTCGGGCTTAAGGGTATTGTACGAAGAAACGATCAACGCCTCGAGCTGATCGGCCGGCCAGATCTCCGTTGCGAGCTTTTTACAATAATCTGCAAAAGCGTTGCGGAATGAAGCCTCTTTAAGGCAGAACGCCAGCAGCCCCTGCAGCTTCGTGGAATCCGGGTAGGAATTCACCGAAATGTCCGGATAACCGCCGTTTTCGTTATACTCAATATAATTGTGGAGCATCAGGCGGAAGTTCTGCGAATCCGCACGGGTGTAGAGCTCAATCGGATAGCCTTCGAGAGTACCGCAGGTATAGCGGCCCATGCCCAGATCGAGATCCTTGAACATGAAGCGCCATTTACCGTCCCTGACGCCGTCCCCGAGCTGACCGCTGTAGCGCCAGACCTTGATATTATTGTGAGGCCAGTCTGTATTGCACAGGAAAAGATTCACCGCGCAGAACTTCATGAAATTGTCCATATCTATCCTTGCGGCAGCCTGAGCGTACGTCATTTCGCCCGCAAGAATCTTGTCCAGCACTTTTTCGTATATCTCAAGCTCGCCGTCCTGGCCTGAATCCTGCGCATAGTAGAACCACGTGCCGTCGTAGCGCCCGCCGCGCGTAGTATCGAGTTCGGACGTAATGATCGTGATATTTTCCTTATCGTCAATATCATACACGTTTCGCACCATATTATCGTTCTGGTGCTCGCGCATGTTCAGGATCCCGTAATACTCGCCGTTAAGGAAAACGATGACCGGCTTGTAGTTCATGTTGAGGATCTCCGGCGCGGCCTTCTGGGCGACAACAGCGGCGATCCCGTCGCGCATGAACGTGGCGCGGAACGGTTCGGTAGGCGTAAGAAGCGAATCATTTCCGCCGTTGCGGAGGACAAAGCTGTCGTACGATTTGAGCGCTTTTCCGTTTGCCTTCAGCCTGTCGTCGAACAGCTTATATCTGAATTTCGTATCGCCGTCATAAACCGTAGTATTAAAATAATCTGTCATGCGCGCAGTCAGCCTGAAAGACCGCTGCGAAAGGCCTCTCGAGCTTCCGCCGAAGAGTCTCATACCGGCGTCCTGCGAAAGGCAAAGCTTTCCGTTCGTGTCAAAATACTGAACAAAAACGGGCCGCTCCCACTCGGAGCCCTTGCCCGAAGAATGTGTGAAAATACCCATACTGCCGTCGAGGTTGTTTGAAGCTGTCGCGAGCGCGATGACCGGCATCGTAAAACGGGACAGATCTTTAACCTGAATAAACGTCGCCGTAGCGATCTGGCCCACAAGCTGGCGTTCCGGCGTAAAGCACGCGGCTCTCACGACGGTGACGGAAACGTTCTGGTCCGGATCGTCGAAATCCGTCACGGTTGAATATTCGTTCGGAATGTGGATCGCCTGACCGCTGTACTTATCGCTTCCTCCGGCCGGTTCAGTACCGTTGAACGTAACGCGGATGTCATAACCGCTGGTTTCGTAATACTTCGGCAGGGAGATCGTCAGTTTAAGCGAATCTGTAAAGAAACCGCCAAGATCAGAAAAAACAGGTTTCGCGTCACTTAAAAATTCCGCGTTGACCGGATCGGACGCAAAATTTCCGGTGCCTTTACTCGTTTTCTTGCAGCCGGATAAGATCAGCGAGCCTGCTATAAGTACCGCGAGCGCAAGCACCGAAACGAGCAGGATCCTGCGCCTGAAGCCTCGAACGGCAACGCGACCGTTCGAGGCATCGCATGAAATCACACCGCAACTATCTTTTCTGTTTGAAACTATAAGCATTTCCGGTCACTTTCCTATCGTATAAATCAAATGTATCCGCGTCCTGAGCTTTCCATAGCCCTGCTCGAGCGAATCAACGATCTCATCCCAGCAGCGGACGGCATCGGCACACACAAGTTCGTTTTCTGATGAATCCCCGTAAAGGGCTTTTTCGTACATCCCGGTCAGCCGGTCAAACGCGCTGACCGCGCTCCCGGGCAGCTCTTTTTTCTCTCCGGACCTGCCGGCCTTTATCCTGTCTGAAAACTCGCGCGGCGTTTCCTCCGCATTTCGCTTATATCCGAACTCGCGCAGCAGAGCAGAAGTACGCTTATATACCGATATGACCCGCTCAGAAGGAGCGCCGGTCCTGCCCGGTTTACGCGTCGCGAGGCGGTTTAGCAGAACAGCCAGGAGTATGATAAGTATAACGGGAATCAGCAAAATAATCAAGATTTTTATGGCAAACGGCAGATGCCGCTTAACGACTGTGCCCGGATCCTGCGTGGGCGGAGGTGCGTCTGTCGGCAATGCTGTCGGAAGCCCGGGGTCAACTGTTTCTGTCGGTTCGGCGGAAATATCAGGCGTTGGGGACGGCTCCTCCGTGGGCAATTCAGGCGAAGAAGTTTCCACAGGAGGCGTTGCCGTGGGGCGCGGAGTAGCGGGTCCGGACGGATCGGTTACCCTCCCGAAACCTGCCGTTGCCTCGATCGGCACGAACCCTACTCCTTCCAGATAGATCTCGCACCACGCGTGAAGATTCTGCTCCGTGAGCATATACAGACCGTCATCCGTCAGCGTATCTCTGCTTACGTAAAAACCTTCGACATAACGCGCCGGAACACCGGCGGCCCTGGCCAGCACGGTCATCGCCGTCGCAAAATACGTACAGTACCCTTTATGCTCTCTGAACAGGAACTGGTCAAGAATATCCACTCCTTCCGGGAGGTCTTCGGGCGTAAGGCTGTACTCATAATAACCGGACAGCAGGAAGTTTTTAATTGCGACAGCCCTTTTCCAATATTCGTTTGCCGGAATCCCGGCGGTAATGTTGTGCGCCAGATCGAGCACGTCGGAAGACACGGTATAAGGCAGGCGCAGGTACAGATCCGTTACCTTCGCAGAATAATCGGAAAGCTGCTTTAATTCGTTTATTTCTTTTGCGTACACGAAGCCCCGGTATGGATCGGTTTCACCTAAATTAGCGATCATTTTATTATAATACCCGGGGGTGCAGAAATCGTACAGCGCCAAAGCGTTGACCGCATCCTCGTCGATATCCATATAATCAAGCGCGTACGCCGCCCAGGGCTGAGGCAGGTCGGAATGGTAGATAATGTTCTTGCCTGTCGAAAGGCGAAGGCGCAGATCAGACTGCAACTGATAATAATTGTACTTATCGTCAAAGAAATTCATTGCCCGCGTAAGCGGAGGGGCAAATACGCCGAAGCGCGCGTCGTACGGCGAAAGGTACTGAACGGCAACGGTCTGTTTTCTTGAATCCCAGAATTTTTCCGCCGTCGAGTTTGAATAGTACGTGTAATTAACTGCCCAGCCGGGGTTGAAACGGATGACAAGGTCTCCGAAAGGCACCATTACGGTTTTGGAATACATTGTTTCTCCGCCAAGCGGCGGTTCGGACGAATCAAGCATATCCCGGACCCAGCGGTTCTTCGTATATTCGCCGTATGTGAATCCGCGCAGATATATGCCGGGCTTGTTGCTCTTAACAAGAAGGATCGGATCGTTGCCCAGATCCGCAGGGCCGCCGAGCTTCCCGTACGTGCCCTGTGCGCGCTTGTTTTTGTCTGATCCCGGAGTTCCTTCAATGCCGAACAGGCGGCTTAAAAAGTCGCTCGATTCGATCCAGGACTGGAATTTCATCTCTACCGAGTGGCTGAAATCTTCTCCGAACATCGGGCCGGGAGTCGGAATGGGGCGGAAGATGAGGGCTATAACTACGGCTGTTACGATCAGAAGAAGCGTACGCACCAGCACGTTCGGAAAACCCAGACCGACGCGGGAAGGCGGCAGTTTATTGCCAGTCTTCTTTTCGCGGGTCGTTTCGGGGGAGGCCGTGCCGTTCGCAGCGCCGTTAAGAAGCTCGTTCGTTGTCGGCCAGCCGGATAAAAGGGTCAGGAACCAGTCGTATTTTTTGCGCAATACGAGGGCAACGGCCGATACGGTGTATATTGCAAGTACGTGAGGCGGAAAAGATGCGTAAAACAGCGAAAGTATGATGAGGGCAACGGGCGGCAGCAGCACAAACAGATAGACCAGCCGTTTTCCGTGAGCGACAATGACCGACGACAGCATTGACGTGAGCAGCACGACGAGCAGCGGAGGCGTATCCGGACGCATTGCCCAATCCGAAAACGCGGAAAGAAAACCGGTCCATACGCTTCTGAATTCCGAGAAAAAGACAGAAAGCACCAGCAGCCCGAGTATTGCCAGCGACGACGCGGCGATAAGAAACAGCACTATAAGCCTGGTTATCTTGCTCTTCATGAACAGCATCAGGAACGGGACAGCGATCGCGCAAATGATAAGAATAGTCTTATCCGGCAGCGGATTCAACATCACGCAGTGGAAAAGTATCGCTGTCGAAGCGGCGAGCGCCCATGCGAGCAGCGTGTCGAGGAGGAACAACAATATTCGCGAGAGCGGTGATTTCGGTTTTACGTTCATGGCCGCACCTCGACAGTTATTATGTATGCTCCCGGAAGCTGCGTGGCGTAGTATTCTGCTTCGGGCAGATCGCGCACCAAAAATTCCGCCGGGTTCAGAAGTATGCTTGAGTTTCCGGAACTTCCTCCGCGTGAAGAGGCGGCGGACAATATTTTTTTGTATTCGTAAGTGTTTTCTGGCTCGTCGCCGGTCCAGCCACCGCCGTAAACGCCGTCCGGGCCGTCGTGTGAAACGCTGTCAACGTCGTTTCTGCCTGTGCAGATCTGTATTACGGTTATTCCGCTGTCGGCGGAAGGCATTAGCGAGTTTAAGAAAGAAAGCATACGCTCGTCGATGCCGTTAACGTCCGCCGCGGCCGAAGCGAGTTTTCCTGTGCTTCCTGAATAAGGATCGTCCTCGGGGAGGAACGCAGTGGTACCGGTCACGTGCCGGATCTTTGAAAAAGCCGTATTGCTCTCGCAGAATATTGCCTCCGGATCCGGCGTTTCCTCGCCGCTTTTCGGCTGCCGGGCCGGATAAACAAAATAAAACGGCACGCCATCGCTGAAGAGCGCGGCGCAGACGCTGAGCGCAGCGGAAGAAAGCTTATCCGCAAGGGCAAGCGAGGATTCGAGCGGTTCTTTTTTTTCAAACACTTCCGGATGTTTCTTCATATCTCTGGAGAGGCCGCCGTCAATGCGCGCGTTGAAATATACGAAGTAGTTGCGCTCGCCTTCCTGGTAAAAGCTTCTGAGCAGCCAGTCTTCGCGCGAGGCGGAGCGCTTCCAGTGGATGTAGCGCGGATCATCGCCTGGGAGATATTGACGCACGTAGACCGAATCGGTCGGATTAAGCGCAGGCTTAACTGACGTTGCCGCCTCGCCCGAACCTTCACCGGCATTCTGATTGACCAGCGCAGAACGAAGATCGGGAGTTATTGAAAGCGAGCCCGCTTTTTTCTTGCTGAGACGCACCTTCGTCCAAACCATTCCACCCGCGGAAATGAGTCTTACCGAATCGGGTTTAAGCAGATATTCGCCACAATGTTCGAACGTCAGCGGAAATGCCATAGAGAGGTTTGCAAAAGGACGCAGAAAGAAAAAGATCCGTTGACCGTCGGGGCAATTACTGTCTTTTATAAATATGTAGCTGACGGGGAACGCGAACGGGGTGTAATTTCTGATTTTTGCGACAATTATTGCGTTGCTGCCGCGGACAACGTCAGGTTCAGTGGCGGTCAGGTTTACTTTGACGAGATACTTTCCGGCTAGTGTTTTTACAAAAATGTACGCGAATATTGCGGAAAGTACGCCTACAAAGTAATTTATCACCGCATTTCCGGCCATTATGGCATAGCCGAGCATTACCCCGTAAAGCGCAGAGATCACGTGGCGTATTATAGAGGTAAATCTGTATGCCCGGAGCGGATCGGTCCGCGCCGGTTTCGTTTCAGAGCCGGGAATCGTCTTCATTTTGTCCTAAAATTATTCTACAGAGACCTTTTTTCTGATGCTGTCCAGTACTTCTGCAGCGGTGCGCCCGGAGGCTTTTGCCTCGCGCGTGAGCATCAGCCTGTGCGCACACACAGGGATCAGGATAGATTTAACGTCATCGGGAAGCACGTAGTTACGGCCGGAAAGGAACGCGAGGGCTTTTGCGGTCTTTGCGAGAGAGATGCCTGCGCGGGGACTCAGGCCGAGCGCGAGCTCCGGGGCCGTTCTGGTGGCGGAAAGAAGTCTGAGAATATAGTCGGTCACGTTATCGGAGAGATAGATCTTATTGACCTCGTCCTGGAGGCGGATGATATCCTCGCACGTCGCGACCGCCTTAACCTCCGGATCGCGGCGCACAGCGGAACCCGCGGCGATAACGTGTTTTTCTCCCTCCTGATCGGGGTAGCCCAGCGAGAGCTTCATTAAAAAGCGGTCCAGCTGTGCTTCCGGAAGCGGGTACGTTCCGGCGAGTTCGACGGGATTCTGGGTGGCGATGACCATAAAGGGCTGCGGAAGTTCGTACGTGACGCCGTCAACGGAGACTTTCTCCTCCTGCATTGCCTCCAAAAGGCTCGACTGGGTCTTCGGAGACGTGCGGTTTATTTCATCCGCGAGCAGGAAGTTGCAGTCAAGCGCGCCTTTTTTGAACTCGAACGTTTCGGTCTTGCGGTTGTAGACCGAAAAACCCGTAAGATCGGAGGGCAGTACGTCCGGCGTCAACGACACTCTTTTGAACGTCGCGTTGATGCTGCCGGTGAGCGCTTTGGCAAGTGTGGTTTTTCCAACGCCCGGCACGTCTTCGAGGAGCAGGTGACCGCCGGCAAGGAGCGCGGTGATCGTCAGCAGTACCGAACGCCTGTTTCCGGAATAATGGAGACAGATATTTTCAATTATGGAATTAACCACCGAATAATCGTGTTTTGTGCCTCCGTTATTTATCTGTTCGACAGGAACGTCGGAAGCGGGAGAGTAGTTAATATCTGGAGTGACCATTAAGAATCCTTTCCGACCGCTCAATATCCGGGTTTCCCGAGCAGTCTGAACATATTTTTCTTATACGCTTCAACGCCTGGCTGATCGAACGGATTCACGCCGAGCAGGTAGCCGCTGATGCCGCATGCTTTTTCAAAGAAATAAACGATCTGGCCGAGGCAGAATTCCGAAAGCTCCGGAACGCGGAGGAACAGATTGGGCACACCGCCGTCGCGATGGGCGAGATAGGTGCCTTCCGCGGCCTGCTTGTTCACGTAGTCAACGTCTTTTCCGGCCAGGTAGTTGAGCCCGTCGAGGTTATCCGGATCGCTATCGATCGTCAGGTTCGCGTGCGGGCGGTCAACGAGCAGCACCGTTTCGAAGAGATCGCGGCGGCCGTCCTGGATGTATTGTCCCATCGAGTGGAGGTCGGTGGAGAAGTCAACGCCTGCGGGGAAAATGCCCTTCCCGTCTTTGCCCTCGCTCTCGCCGTAGAGCTGCTTCCACCATTCGGTAAGATAATGAAGCGAAGGCTCGTAATTGACCATCAGCTCGATCGTCTTGCCTTTTCTGTAAAGGGCGTTGCGCGCCGCAGCATATGCGTAGCAGTCGTTTTTGGAAACGTCCGGGCTCGCGTACCTTGCGTGTGCTGCCTTCGCGCCTTCCATGAGGAGGTCGATATTTCCTCCCGCCGCTGCTATCGGCAGCAGTCCTACCGGCGTCAACACCGAGTAGCGGCCGCCTACGTCGTCGGGTATCACGAACGTTTCGTATCCTTCTTCCGTTGCGAGCTGCCTGAGGGCGCCGCGCGCCTTATCTGTCGTTGCGTAAATGCGTTTTGCAGCCTCTTTTTTGCCGTACTTTGCCTCCATCTCGGCTTTAAGCACGCGGAAAGCGACGGCCGGCTCTGTCGTTGTGCCGGATTTTGAAATAACGTTCAGCGAAACGTCGTAGCGGCGCACAAGTGCGGTTATATCTGAAAGGTAGGAAGAGCTTAAGCTGTTGCCCGCAAAAAGCACCGCAACACCTTTGCTCCCGCCGTTTTGCGCACCGTTAGCGCCGCAGAGGCGGTCAATATTATAAAAATTGTCCGACAGTGCTTCGATCGCGGCTTTCGCGCCTAAATATGAGCCTCCGATGCCTATGACGATCAGAAGCTGCGACGTTTTGCGTATACGCTCGGCACATTCTTTTACTCTTGCAAATTCTTCTTTGTCGTAGTTAAGCGGCAGATCGACCCAGCCGGTGAAGTCGCGCCCTGCGCCGGTCTTGCATTCGAGCTTGTAGTGTGCGGCGGTGATGCTGTCCTGCAGGCTGTCGATCTCCGATGCTTTCAGAAAATCGCGCGCGCGGGAATGGTCGAACGAGATAAAGTTTTCAGACGTTTTGTTTAAGGTTTCCATGAGTTTCTCCAATAATTATTATAATGTATTCTATTTACGTGCTGTTTTGTTGCGTGCTGTTTTGTTACATGACGTTTTGCGGCGTCAGACGCCGATCGTAAAAGCCCCGGGGACGCCTCCTGAAGGCGCTTCTGCGATTATCTGCACGTTCGCGCCGGAGCCGCAGACCGCGTTCAGCAGTTCGAACGCCGTTGCCGCATCTTCGCCCTCGAACCTTGAGAGCGCGCTGCCGAGCAGAGCAAATCTTGTCAGGCCGTAAGCGGAATTTGCGGAAGAAATTGACGACGGATGTGCGGAAGAAGAGAGGGAAAGCTGGGCGAGCTTCATTGACAGCAGGATCTGGCCGGCGGCAAGGCCGCTGAAGCTTCCGAGGCCGCGGAGGCTGCCGTTGTCGTCAATATACGTTACCATTTCGGGTGAAACGCGTATGCCCGAGCGTTTTCCGCCGGTCAATTTTTGAAGCATTCCGTCTGCGCATGCGGCGAGCTTTTTAGCCGATAATGTTTCGCTGCCGTCTGTGCCGTCCGCTTCATCCGCGCCCGAAGCATCTTTTGCCCTGATCAGCGCCTCTTCCGCGAGCGAAAGCGATTTCAGCTGCATTTCGCCGCGCGCGATCATACTCTCGAGCGCTTTTATCTTTTCCTCGATCACCGGATAAGGTCTCATCCGGCCCAGCAGGTCTTCGCAGGCGGCGAGCTCGGCTCTTAAAGCAGTCAGTTTATCCGTCGAATCCTGCGACCGGGCTACCTTAGCCGAAACCGCGTTGAACGCGACCGTGCCGCCCGAAAGCTGTTTTCCGGCGCTCGACGCTCTTTCAGATAACTGCGAAAGAGCCTTATCCGCAGCGGCAAGGAACCCTTCCTCGTCCGGATCGTCCCAATCCGAAAGCGCGTCGCGTAATTCGGGATCAATGAGCGAAACAGCCTCGCTGAGCCTTGACTTCGCCTCTTTTACGCCGCTCTCTTTCGCCTCCGCCGAAGAAACGATCAGCTCGAGCTCCTTCGCCGTAAGAAGTTCGGATAATTGACGCTTCCTAAATTCCATATCGCCCCTCAGAAGGTTGAGGCGCCTCATGCCTGAGCCTGAAACGGCGGCAATAAATATGACGAGCAGCACGAACAGTACCGCGGCTCCGATAAGCAGCGGGAATCTTATGCGGGAGAGGGACGTCAATACTTTGCCTATGACGGGCAGGTTCACCGGGTAAACGGTCAGAAGTACGATGGCGATCACGTCGATCACCGCGAGCAGCCACAGCAGCACAAGCCAGGGGCGCTGTGAGCGTTTTACGTATTTCTCCTCGTCCTTGATTTCTTCGACCAGCTCCGCGGCGTCGTTTCTGATCGACTCCGCGCGCTCGTAATCTGAACATTGACCCGCGAGCAACCGCACTTTCTCCGTGTCAGAACCGTTCCTTGTGCTCTGAGAACTGTCGGTCTGACCCTTCTCGGCCTCTCTGACAGCCGTTTTCAGCTCGGAAATACGCGCCTCGAGGTTGTCAACGGTCTCAAGTTCTGCCGCAAGGTCTTTTGCGTGTGCTTCAGCCATATCGAGCGTTCCGGTCTTGTCCTCGTTTCTAAGTTTCAGCCGCGCGCGGCGGAGGGATTCGAGAGAACCGTTGAAGCAGTCGGACTGGCCGGCAGCTGCTCCGCCGGACTGAGCGCCCTCGCCGGAACGGTCCGCGTTATCTGAGGAAGCGGAGGTCTGCGGCAGGTCGGTCTTTTCCGGCTCAAACCAGATGTTTCGCTCGGGAAGGTCGCGAAGCGTTTTTAAAAGGAGCGACACGTCTCTGCCGTCGGACGGCATAGATATGATGGCCGCGGCTTCGTCGGGGGAAACGCCCCAGAGCTTCTGGCAGACGGTCTCGCCGGGGGCAAGTATCAAAGAAGCATCTCCAAGCGCGATAAAGGTGACAATATCTTCGTCGGAATTGTCGCCCCACTTTGCGGAGAGGATGTAATCTGCGTCTCTTTCGGAAAATTTCAGCTCGCCGCCGAACGGAACGTCGCCGAACGGTTTCATTGACCGCCGCGAAGGAAGGAGCGGGTGAACGTTCTCATCAGCCTGCTGCGCGGAATCTTCGGCAGCGTTTTCGGAAAAGCCAAACAGCGAAGCGGTTATGAACGAGATCAGCGCGTCTTTTTTTGCGTCGCTTTCTCCCGTAAGGCAGTTAAGTCCGGGCTGAAAAGTGAAAGCTTTGTCTGCAAGGCAGCCGAAACCGTAAATGTAAGCGGATTTTATGATCATTTGCCTGTCACCTCCGGTATTTCCCCGCCGGAAAGTGCCCGGAAGAGGAACAGTTTGGCGTCGTCAACGATTTGCTTGTCTTTTTTTTCTGAATTATTTGTTTTTTCGAGCGCGTTTTCGCAGCGCCTGTATAAGGCGGCGCGGCCGGGATCGATCGCTTTGAGTTTTTCAAAATTGCTCTCGGGCGCGGCGGAAGCGTCCTGTCCGGAACCGGACAAGGAAGCGAGCGCGGCGGGGAAAACGGGTTCGAAGGGGGAAACGGGGGAGTTCTTGGATATTGACCCGCACATGATCCCGTCAGTTCCGGACGGGACAACGATCATTTCGGGCGGCAGGGCGATATTGTCCGCGTGCGGATCGAGCAGGTCGTCCGAGGCCGTACTGCCGAAAATGAAAGCGTCGAAGCCGCACTTTTTAAGGAAATCAAAATCGATATTGCCCGCGTCATCTATAGGAGGCGCGCTGAGTACGAGCACGTTCAGGAATTTTCTGTCTATCTTCGGCTGCTTCTCGCGGCTGAGCACTTCCACGCCCCTGCGGTGGCGCCCCTGACCTATTCCGTACACTCTTACGTCCGGTTCGCCCTGACCGCCGGGTGAGGTGATCTCAAACGCTTTCATGCGGGTCTTAAAAATGTGTACGTTTTCGGGCCAGTCGCGCTGAACGTAAGGTGAATCCGCAACGAACGGATCTGCGGGGCCCGGACACACGAAAAAGTGCGTTCCGGAAAGAGCGCTGAAGCAGTTGTATAACGTATTATACAGATCATCGTTGAAGAGATGGTCGCAGAAAAGGTCTCCGGCAATAAACACCGCCGCTGCGCCTGTTTCTCTTACCGCGGCTGCAACTTTTGAAGTAAAATCCCTCGCAGGGTAAGCGCTGCTTCCGGAGCTGCCCAATTTTAGGCCTGAACAAACTATAACTTTCATAAAAACCTCCCGGTCAGAGCCGCTTAGGACGGACCCGGTTAATCCGACGGATATGTTCTCCACATAGTTAAATATACTTTTCCCGGTATGACGGTATCGTTTTCCGTAAGAATAAAATCATCAAAAGGCAGGTAAACGTAGTTACCGTAATTCTCCTCGAGATACGTCAGCAGGCGGTCAACAGCTTTTGCAGACGCCGGATAAATGTCGTGGAAAAGGAGGATCGAGCCGTGCTTCATTTCTTCGGCTACCGGAGGAGACCAGATATACTCGCCGTCGAGGTCCGTATGCAGGCCTTCAAAGAGTATTATGTCAATTATACGTGATTCTGCTTCATCGTATGACATGCCGTGTTCTTTGGCATAACTTTTTATGTATGAGCTGGTCAGGAATTTCCAGTCGAGCGGGTCAATATCCCACATTACGATCGGCTGACCGATCGTTTCGCGCACGGTCTGGCCTCTGCCGCCGCCCGGCACCCTGAAGCAGGTGGGGGCTTTTCCGGTTATTTTTTCTATGAGCTGTGCGTTTGTGTCGCGCTGATACAATATTTCCTCTTTCGTAAGTTTTCCGAAAGCCGGATGACTGTACGAGTGGTTTGCGATCTGGTGCCCTTCCTGCGCCGCGCGTTTGGTAAGTTCGGCTGCGGGGCCGTATTCAAGCTGCTCTCCTACGCAGAAAAAAGTGGCTTTTGCACCGTGCTTTTTAAGGACGTCAAGCATATATTCGGTTGCACCGACCTGAGGCCCGTCGTCGAACGTGAGCGCGACGAGGCGTTTTCCTTCATATGCCGGGTTTGCGGAAGTTTTTCCGTCGACGATGCGCGGCTTCGGCGAAGGGGTGACGGTCGGAGGAGCCTGAGTGGGTGTGGGATCCGGCGTCGGTTCGAGCGTCGGTGTGGGTACTTCGGTCGGGACCGGAGTAGGGACTTCCGTCGGAACGGAAGTCGGCACCTCGGTCGGGACCGTCGTTACTTCCGGCGTAGATTGTGTTTCCGTCGCGGCAGGGGACAATATTACGACATTTTCCGTGGGTACCGGTCTGCTCGGACCGCCCTTAGGCATTTTGATTATGATGACCAGGAGGGCAATTATTATGACTGCCGCTACGGCGATCGCTATTATATATCCCCGTTTCGTATTATTCTCTCTGTTCCGGTTTGTGTTTTTGGTTGATTCGTTCATTTTATACTTTTCCTTCTTTTGTAGCAGTGAAATCACTTTTCGCTTGTTATTTTATATTTTCCCGATCTGCGCGAGCGCTTCCGGAGGCGCGATCAATATCTCCATAGGAACAGGTTTCGTAAGAATTGTCCCCGAGTTTGAGGGATAAACGACCTCCGCCGTGAATTCGGCAATCGTCGTGAATCCGAAGCGGCGGTAGATCGACATCGCGCGAGCGTTGTCCTTTGCCACCGTTACCCGAAAGCCGTCTTCGGGAAAGAAGTTTGCGCACAGCTCCAGTGCCGCGAGGACAATGTTTTTGCCGAGTCCTTTTCCGCATTTTTCCGGTGCGAGACCCAGGGCAAGGTCCGTGTACGATTCGTCGCGGTAGATGTTTTCAAGTTCGTGAAGCGGCAGCGTGGCTCTTTCGCCGAAATTCACGAACGCGACTGCCGGTCCGCCGAACCGTTCGCTCAGTGCGAAGTGGCAGCCGTCAAGAAATTCCGCGGCGCTTTCTTCGTCGTTCTGGACGTTGTATATTTCCCTGACTCCCGTGTACCGCCACGTGCATACGGCGTGTGCGTCGGCGCGGGTCATTCTGCGGGCGTAAAAAACTTTTCCGCCGGCCGTCAGCTTCATTGACCGCCACCTGCACGTTTCTTTTTCCGGACGATAAAGAATATTGCCAGCACTGCGCCGCAAATTACCGCCGCGCAAATGGCGATAATAAGGCCCGCGCCGCCTGCGGAATTGTCCGACGGAACAGCTGTAGGAGCGTGCGTTATTCTCTGGCGCCCTTCGGTAGCGGTCGGAACAGAAACGGGCTCCTCTTCGGGCTCTTCCGTGGCAGGCGGCTCTTCGGTCGGATCCGGGCCTCTCGTCACGTAAACGATTTCGGTGACGACGGGTTCGCGGACAATTTCTTCGCTTATCGTTATAGTCGTTCTGCCCGTTTCAACGAATCTGCCCCTGGGCATGTATACGAGATCGTATTCGCCTGCGGGCAAAAGTTCTCCGTTATATACGCCGCCGGAGAGGTCAATGTCGATATCGCCGCGGTTCCCGTCGAGCGGTGCGTAGTACAGAGGCATGCAAGTACTGACGTAAAGATCCGGTTTGTTGACCGACGGAGCGTAGCAGGCGTCGCCTTTCTGCACGAGCACGACCCAGTCGCCTTTGCCCGCGCCGGTGACGGAGAACGTTATGTTTTCCCCGCGCCCGAAAACGCTCTTATCCGGTATGATCTCGTTTTTGGAGTAGGTTCCGTCAGCTCCGAAAGCGCGGGCTTCTTTTTCAGATTTGAAAAATCCCGCCCATTTTACGGTGTATTCGCCCGAAAATTCGCCGGAAGAGATGTCGAAGCGGAGCACGGTGAGGCGTCCGGTCCAGTTTGTATTTTTACCGGGGTGCCCCACGGCGATCGTCCAGTCTTCTGACGGAGGCATTTTAACGCTGAAAGTCTTGTCTTCGCCGAGGCCTTCGTTCGTTGCGGTCGCGAAGTAGCAGACGCCGTTTGAATTCGTCGCGGTGCTCTTATAGCATACGGCAAAGTAGGGGTAGTCTTTTAAGTTTATATTGTAGCAGAGATCGTAGACCGGAAGGTAGATCATAGGATCCGCGCGGCTGCCGTTTTTGACGAAGCTGAACGCAGCGCCTTCTCCGTCAATAAACTCCGCTCCGATCTGGTAAAGGCCTTTCTGCGTGGGGCGCGACCCGTACCAGTCGTGTTCGGTGTCGGTAATTATAGTGTAGTTCTGGAGGTTGAAGTTGAGCAGCGCGCCGGGTGCGCCTGCGGGAGCGGCTTTTACGGCAGCGGTCTCGAAGCCGGAATGGATGTCTGAGGTCCCGGAGCCGGAGGAGACGTCTGCGGGATCGGACTGGACGGCCGGATCGACAGGGATGACCTGATCGACAGGAATGACCTGATCGACAGGAACGACCTGATCGACAGGGTCAAAGGGGAACGTTTCTTTGTATTCGCGTATGTCGGACGGGGAAATTTCTCCTTTGCCGATGCCGGACTTCTGACCGTAATTAGCGCCGCCGTTTCTGCTGATTTTTCCGCTCCATTGAAACTTCGAAAAGTCTCTGGTGCCGTCGGAAACGGTCGTTTCGCTGTTCTTTTTATTGCCGTTTTTCGCGCGCGTAAGGATCACCGTGGTGATAACGGCGGCCGCGGCGAGCAGCAGAACGGTGACAGATAATATTATTATAGTTTTTTTGATTTTTCGTTTGTCGTGCTTCATGTCGTTGCCCTTTTGCAGGTTATGTGTGTTCGTGTATATACCCGATCAGTTTTTTCAATCGAGCGCGCGGACCGTTTCGGTCAACGTGTCGAGCTCGAGGTCATTGGCCGCTGCTCTGACCGGTTCGGTGCCGAGAGCTTCGAGCCAGGAGCGTACGGTCAACGTTGCCCACGGTCCTTTTCCCGGTTCCTGCCCGGGGAGCGTGTTTGTCCACAGCCAGTCGGGCGTTGTCCAGAACGCAAATCTCGGTGCGATCGCCTCGTAGACGGGGCGGTCAACGCCGTTCTGCCCGTGGTGTGCCATCTGTACCGCGTCTGCTTTCAGCTTATCTCCGTACATCCCGAGCAGCTCCCTGTCGCCTTCGACGCCGAGATCGCCCAGCACTATCCACGTAAAATCGCCGCCTTTAGCACCGTCCGCGCCGGTTTCTGGCCGTTTTTCTGTGAAACGGATAACGCACGAGGCGTTATTGAACGTATTTTGCGTAATATTGTGGTTGGAAACGCGCATAACGTCGATCTTCAGCGCCCCGAAGTCAAATATTTCGCCTTTTTTCAGATGATGAAGCGGTATTTTCGTAACCGCGAGCTCTGCGTTGAGCTCCGGAAGCTGGAAGCCGAGCGACGGGTGTTCGTTAAAACCGAACGCGTCGGGGAGAGGGAAATACGCAAATTGCTCGACCGCAGGAAGATCGGCCCGGCCCAGGCGCATAAGCTCCGAAAAGCGGCGGAAAACGCCGTAATGGTCGTCGTGCGGGTGGGTAAGGAGCCAGAGGTCAATTTTATATTCACAGCCGTATCCGGCCGCGGTTTTTTTCAGGCGGGCAAGGAATCCCTCGAAGTCTCCCGTGCAGCCTCCGTCAACGACAATGATCCGTCTGTCTTCGGTGACAATGATGAATCCCGTCATTTGAGAGGGGGTATAGTTTTTTAGCTGTATTATCTTCATATTTATCCTCGATTTTTTTGTGCTCGTTCGTGCCGGTTTTCGCGTGGCGGCAAAAACCTACATTATTATACTATTTACGCGCGCGAATGTAAACCCGTGAAGGGAACGGGGAACTGGTTTAGAGTTAAGAGTTGAGAGTTCAGAGTTGAGAGTTATGAGTTTAGAGTTAAGAGTTCAGAGTTCAGAGTTGAGAGTTCAGAGTTGAGAGTTAAGAGTTGAGAGTTCAGAGTTCAGAGTTTAGAGTTTAGAGTTCAGAGGCGAACCGAGTGATGACACGAATTTTGGGTCTCATGCGAACCCCGGAATCGGTTCGCATTTCGGTCAAACAAAATTCTTAGTCATCTATCCGGCTTCGTGCGTGACCGAAGAAGGTAATGGATGTCTGGAACACAACAAAACAAACAAAATTCTTAGCCATTCACTCGGCTTCGCATAAGTTCAAATGGAGTTTAGGGAGTTCAGAGTTAAGAGTTCAGAGTTAAGAGTTAAGCGGCGAAGCCGAGCAAAT
>JAFWQX010000177.1 GCA_017508875.1 Clostridia bacterium
ATCAGCTTTTTTCATAGGAATATTCAGTACTTTCTGGCATTGCTCTATATCAAGTGTCGAAACTAATCAAAAGCGAAAAAATCTCACTTAAAAATCATCCAGAGATTAAAGAAAGCTCAATCCAAGAATTCATTTTTAATGACCCTTCTGTTTTGGGCCTTGGGGATTTGATCCCTATTCAAAGAGAAAAGATTCAGCCGGCCGGTGGTCGTTTAGATATTCTCCTTTCAGACCCTGATGGATTGGCGAGATATGAGGTTGAAATCCAATTAGGGGCGACCGATCCCAGTCATATCATTAGGACTATTGAATACTGGGATACTGAAAAGAAAAGGTATCCTAAATACGATCACTGTGCCGTCATCGTCGCGGAGGAGATTACAGGACGTTTCATGAATGTTATCTCTCTGTTTAATGGAACTATTCCACTGATAGCCCTTCAGATGTCCGCTGTAAAACATGGAGACGATGTAGAGCTGATTTTCACCAAGGTACTTGATAGGGTATCGCTTGCAGATGACGGTGAAGATGAAGCGGCTGAGGTGACAGACCGTAACTATTGGGAAAAGCGTAGCACAAACGCAATAATGAAAACTGTTGACAAGGTTTTCGCTGACTTAGCTGAACTTACCAGCGGCTACGAATTGAAGTACAACAAGTTCTATGTAGGCATTTCTAGAGACGGCGTCGCAAAGAACTTTATTTCCTTCAAGCCCAAGAAGTCTTTCGTATATTTCTGCATCAAAGCAGCGGAGAGCGAAGCCAGAGTGAAAGAGCTGGACGATGCCGGATTGGATGCATCATACGTGTCAAGAAACAGGCAGTATGAAATTCGTCTTGACAACTTCGGAAAGTATGAAAAGCATAAAGATCTCTTACTCTCGATGGTTTCAGAGGCGAAAAAGAAATATGAAGGTTCTGATGATGAATAATCCGTAACAACTATAGGAAAACAAAGCTCCTCAACCGTGAAAAAGTTGAGGGCTTTTGTTTTGCCCATCAGACAGAATCGGTGCGCAACGATTCTGTGAAAACCGAATAGGACGAAAGCCAAGGCGACAGCCCTGGCTGAGTCAGATGAGGAAGCCGTTGAGACTTCGCTCCGTCACTCCAGTGATGGCAGCGAAACGATCAGCGGCTATTTTTTTGTGGGACCGTCCGGTGAACGGTTCCGCAAAAAGCCGGAAGGACTGAAACGAGCCGCCGGGCAAACGGCGAGTTTCAGAACTGCCGGAGCAAGGGGTCAAATCGACCTTTTTCAGGCTTCTGGCAGTCGAGGATTTGGTGTTGAGAATGCTCCGAAAGTACCGGGAGGATAAATGTATTGGGCACCCATGGTTACTAGAGGAGGATTTCTATAAAGAGCATGATGACGAAATCGGTTGTTCGTGGGTCGAATTTTTAGCTTGTACGGAAACTACCCCATTCATAAAAAACTGGCAAGAACGCTGCCATGAAGAATGCCGCAAAAAGTGGCATGATACGATAGACGAAATGATTGCCCTGTTTAGCGAGGCGCAAGACGAAAACCTGAGTTGGGATCATCGGCTTGAGAGCTGTGAGCGAGCGTTCTCGCAGTTTGGAAAGTGGGCACAATACCTGTGGCTGAAATAGAGGATTGCAGATTTATAGGGATAGAATAATGCAACTTTCCTGAGAACTTTTTGCCTTATACTCTATGAACGGGCGGACTTTTTTCGAACAGCAAAAAAAGAAAAAGGCGCAGCTCGCGGCACACAAATTCAGTGCCGTCGAGATCGAACGGATCTATATAGATTTGGCGGAGGTGGAAACATTCCTGCGAAAGCTCACGTACGAATATATTGTCCGGAACTACCGAAGTGAAATTTGACACGGTTTTCGAAAACACATACTTTGACGTATCGGCCTGCTGCTGGGGCAAGGATCCGAAAACGGGCCTTCAGGCGGTTGAGGTGATGGCGTCTTTCAAACCTTTTGACGGCTGCGTTAATGAAGTCGCGTTTGACGTATACAATGAGTATCAGTACGTTACGTATGGCGTGCCGGAAGTATTACGGAAAATTCGTAAGGGATTGAAGGAAAGCTTGACATAAGGTACGCCAAATGGTATTATATCGGAGAAAAATACATATATATGCAAATTTCTCCGATAAAATACCGAAAGAGTTGACGAAAACAATGGAAATCGAACGCGATCTGTACCTGCAGCGATTGGCCGCAAGAGAACGAAACGGATTAATAAAAGTAATTACCGGCGTGAGGCGGTGCGGAAAATCGTACCTGCTAAATAACATATTCTACCGGCATCTGCTGGAAGAAGGCATTGACAACGAACACATAATTCGGTTTGCGTTCGACTCGGCGGATGACCCGCGTAAATTTATGGCATATATACGCACAAAGCTCATTGACGGCGAAATGTATTATCTGCTGCTCGATGAAGTACAGGAACTTGACGCATTTGAATCGGTGCTGAACGGGTACCTGCGCCGTGAAAATATAGATATTTACGTTACCGGAAGCAACGCGAAATTTCTGTCAAGCGACATAATCACCGAATTCAGCGGGCGGGGTGACGAAGTTCATCTGAATCCGCTCAGTTTTTCGGAATTTATGACGGTTTGGGAAGGGGACAAGTACGACGGTCTGTCTCAGTATATGTTATATGGCGGTATGCCGCTCGTTGTCCTGCGAAAGAACGACCGCGATAAGGAGGCGGCGCTTCAGAATTTGTTCGACGTATATATAAAGGACATTTTGCGACGAAATAAGGTCCGTAAGCCCGGCGAACTGGAGGCTCTGCTGAATATACTTTCGTCCTCGATCGGTTCGCTCACAAATCCGGAAAAACTCAAAAACACGTTCCGCAGTGTAATGCAATCGCCGATCACATCTGATACCGTCAGGCGTTATATCGGTTATTTTAAGGACGCGTTTTTGCTGGAAGAGGCGAATCGATATGATGTGAAAGGGAAGGCGTACATCAGCACACTTAACAAATATTATTTCTCTGACACCGGGCTGCGCAATGCCCGGATAAACTTCCGCCAGTTCGAACAAAATCACATAATGGAAAACGTGATCTACAACGAGCTGCGAATGCGCGGATACAGCGTTGACGTGGGTATAGTTCCATACGCAGGGAAGGGCAAGTCCGGTTCAGTTTCGCGTCAATATCTGGAGGTAGATTTTGTATGCAATCTCGGTTCGAACCGTGTATATATCCAGTCAGCATATTCGATCCCGGACGAGGAAAAACGTGCTCAGGAGATACGATCGTTTCGCAAAATTGACGACTCGTTCAAGAAGATTCTGATCGTGCGTGACCCGGTCCGGCCGTGGTACGATGACAACGGGATATTGACTGTTAACATATACGATTTTTTGCTGGATACGAATGTCATAGGAGGATAAAAAATGGTAAATCTCTCGAAATCTAAATATAGCAATAATAATCAACTGGTTTTGTTCAACAGCAGCGACGGAAAAATATCAGTTCCGGTTATAATTGAGAATGATACTGTCTGGCTGACTCAAAACCAGATAATGCAGCTGTTCGAACGCGATCAGTCTGTTATATCAAGGCACATAAGCAACACCTTTAAAGAAGAGCTTAACAAAGAAAGCAATATGCATTTTTTGCATATTCCAAATTCCGACAGACCGGTGGCTTTTTACAGTCTCGATGTCATCATCTCTGTTGGCTATCGGGTCAAATCTAAGAGAGGCGTCGAGTTTCGTCGCTGGGCGAACTCTGTCCTGAAACAGTACATACTTCAAGGTTATGCTGTTAACGAGCAGAGATTGAAACAGCTCGGTTCGACGGTTAAATTGCTGAAACGTGTTAAGAACGACCTTGATGCGGAGCAGGTGCTCAGTGTGATCGAACGGTACAGTTCAGCGCTTGATCTGCTCGACGATTACGATCACCAGACATTGAAAAGACCGGCCGGTCAAGGCGCAACTTACGTACTGACCTACGAGGAGTGTCGGGACGTTATTGATCGTATGCGTTTTGGCAATGAATCGGCGCTCTTTGGAAAAGAAAAGGATGATTCTTTCAAAGGCAGTGTCGGCAATATATATCAGTCTTTCGGAGGCCAGGAGCTCTATCCCACTGTCGAGGAAAAAGCTGCGAATCTGCTTTATTACGTGACGAAAAACCATAGTTTCATAGACGGCAACAAACGCATCGCGGCGACAATGTTTCTTTATTTCCTCGACAGGAACGGTATACTTTACGATGACAACGGCGACAAAACAATCGACGATCACACTCTCGTTGCTTTGACAATTATGATAGCCGAGTCGCGCCCGGAAGAAAAGGAATTGATGATCAGCGTGATAATGAACTGCATTGAATAATCATGAAATGAGGTGAAACTAAATGGCCAATGGAAAAAGCAAACAGACAATGATTCAACTTCTGATAAAAACAGAAAATATGTTCCATTTTGGGCATAGCTTTACTTGACTGGTACTTGACTAGAACATTCTTTTTTTTAAAAATACGCTCAAATAAGGCTGATTGGAATGCATTTTTACTTGACTGGTACTTGACTGAGCATTCAAACTGAAGATATCGCTAATACGAAAATCAACCAGCCGCCTATGGCTGAAGATGTAAAATCGCTTGAAAAGAATCTTTGAAGTGATGTCGGTTCAAAAGAAAATCAGGGGACATCGTACATTCAAAAAGCGCTTGATATATTGAATAATAAGTCGATGCTGGAGTATATCGGCAGAATGCTGAAAATAGATTTTAATGATTAGAGGCAAGTTAATAATGACACATCCAATGCGGATAGATTTGAGCTTGAGCAGGGGAAATAGAAGATAATGGATATGTATAGTTCATTAGCTATTCATTCTCCGGATATTGCCAAAGAATGGGACTATGTCAAAAATAGTCCGCTTCGGCCTGACCAAATTGGCCACGGCAGTACAAAAAAAGTGTTTTGGATCTGCAAAAAAGGACATTCGTTCGAAGCTCGTATCGACCACCGAACCATTATGCATTCCGGTTGTCCTTATTGCAGCGGAAAACGGTTGCTGAAGGGGCAAAATGATTTATTAACGCTTTATCCGGAGGTGGCTGCTGAATGGGATTATGAGCGCAATGATAAATCCCCGGATGATTACTTTTCAAAGTCAAACCAAGTAGTCTTCTGGAAGTGCCCGTATTGCGGATATTCTTATAAAAAAGACATAGCATCGCGGGTACTTCAAATGACTGGTTGCCCGAACTGCCGCAAAGAAAAAGGAACGTCTTTTCAAGAACAAAACATACTCTATTATTTGTCTTTGAAACTTAAAACCGATAATCGATACAAACTATTTGGAAAAGAAATAGATGTTTTTCTGCCCGGTTTGAATACTGGTATAGAATATGACGGTAAATACTTTCATGATAAAAAGCGTGAAAAAGATTTTGAGAAACACTGCTTCTTAAGAGATAAAGGAATCCGCCTGATAGTGATCGAAGAGGGACCTGATAATGCAATAAACGGGGATGAAATAGTAGTTAGATCCAATGGCTCAGGACACGTGGCGAATGAGGATCTTGAATGGGCAATACATAAACTATTTGCTGTACTCAATATTGATGCTCCGGACATTGACCTTTCTCGTGATCATATAGCCATAAAAGAGCAATATATTATCTCGAGGAAAACGGATAACTTTGCTGCCAAGTATCCTGAAATTGCCAAAGAATGGGATCCTATTAAAAATGGTTCTTTGCGTCCTGAAAACTTTTCGCCTAAAAGTAACCACAAAGCTTATTTTGATTGTCCTGTGTGTGGGACTGTTTATTTGCGTAAAATAAGCGACAGAGCGATAGGAATAAAGTGCCCTGTTTGTGCAGGAAAGAAAGTTAAGAAAGGGTACAATGATCTGGCCACAACAGATCCTGATCTTATGTCCGAGTGGCATGAACGGAACACGCTTAACCCGAATGAAATACCTCGTGGAACAGATAGAAAAGCCTGGTGGAGATGCAACGTATGCCATTACGAATGGCAGGCAACAATCAGCAGCAGAACGACCGGGAACGTTGGTTGCCCGGTCTGTGCAGGGAAGGTAGTTGTACCTGGATATAATGACCTTGAAACCCTATTTCCGAGTGTAGCCGCAGAATTTGACAAAGATAAAAATAACGGTGCAGCGCCTTCCCAGATCAGGCCGGGCTCAAATCGTAAGTATTGGTGGAAGTGTGGAAAATGCGGTAATGAATGGGAAGCTACAGTAAGTAGCAGAACGAGTGGATGCGGATGCCCGAAATGTGGGAGAAAGTTAGCGAAAAAGGCACGCTATAATTATATTCTTCAAGCGCGAGGAACCCTTTCAAATAGATTTCCGGATATTGCTGCGGAATGGGATTATGCCAAGAACGGGGATCTTAGTCCAGATACAGAAACTGCTGGTTCAGACAAAAAAATATGGTGGAAATGTCGTGTTTGTAATAACAGTTGGCAGGCAACAATCAGTTCAAGAACCAGTAATGGTAATGGCTGCCCGGAATGTGGAAAGAAAAAATGCGTTGTCAGTTTTCAGAAAAGACGGATAGCTGAAAAAGGCTCGCTTGCCGAGCTGAGACCGGATCTGGCTGCGCAATGGGACTACGAAGCAAATGCTCCTTTGACTCCGCATGACGTAACTGTCGGCTCAAATAAAAAGGCCGCATGGATCTGTTCGAAAGGACATAAATGGAATGCAATAATTTATGCCAGAAGTGAATGCGGGTGCCCGTTTTGTAGTGGTAAAAAAGCGGTCGCTGGTGAAACGGATTTCGGAACGATTTATCCTGATTTGCTTAAGGAATGGAACTGGGAGGATAATACGGGCATTGATCCAGGTAATTATACTTTCGGAAGTCACAAAAAAGTTTCGTGGAAATGTTCAAAATGCGGGTACGTGTGGAATGCTGAAATCAAGACTCGAACCAGCGGATGCGGCTGCCCGAGGTGTGCGGGGAAGATAAAGGAAACCATTAATTAATCTAAGAGTGGCTTGAAATATAGCATTTGATTTTTGCCGTAACGTAATAATTTATTAGCCATGGTTTTGTGAAACTTTTTCGTATTATTTTTTGTTCTATAAAAGCGGGAATAATTGTAAGTTATTCCTGGCTATTGTTGCTCTCCTCATTACAATGGAATCGGCAAAGCAATGCGCTCCGATTCGTATTATTTTGAGTATCATTCAATGGCATAAACTCAACTGTAAAAAAGGAAGTATGCTGATATGAAGAGATTCTTAGTTATTGTTTTAGCAATTATGTTGCTTGTATCATCTGGCTGTTTATTTGAAAAGAAATCTGAGCCTTGGCCGATTACTGGTTTAGGGGCAATGTTGCCTGAACCTGAAGGTGTTATAGAAATCGAATCTGATTATGACGATCGTTTTTCGGCAAAGATATATAAAGTATCGATGGATATATTCCGACTGTATATTGAAGAGTGTGCCTCTCGCGGTTTTACTGTTGAATCTACTAAATCATCTTCTGAATATGAAGCATTTAATGCAGATGGTTACAAGTTGGAAATAGATATGTCATCATATTCAAAAGAAATGAGAATAGATTTGCGTTCTCCTATAGAACTTGAACAATTGAAATGGCCCGGTGGGAAGGCGGGACAATTAGTTCCTGTTCCTGATTCAACAAGAGGTAAAGTGGAATGGGAAGACGATGATTCGTTTACGGTATATGTTGGAGATATGACAAAAGAAAAATATAATAATTATATAGAGCTTTGCACTGAGGCGGGTTTTTCAATTGACTCATATAAAAGAGATAATTCTTTCAAAGCGTCTAATCAAGAAGGGTATACTCTATATTTGGATTACGAAGGATTTAATATTATCAGTGTGCAAATCAACAAACCTTCAACCAGCCCTACTGCAGATTCAGCTGGTCAAAATACCACAGATCCTATATCAACGGCTTCTTCAGATCTGGAGCAAAAGGTTTCTTCTCCTGAATCGGCTAAAAATCTGAAAGACAAAAATGTCGATGATGTAGTTAAACAGTTCCTGGATGCTGGGTTTATGGAAATAAAGACGGTAGGCAAAGGAGATTTAATAATTGCTTTGCTTCATTCAGAAGGAGATGTTGAGTCTATCTCTATCGATGGAGATTTGGCTTTTGCTAAAGGGCAGCAATATGATTCTACTGCACAAGTAGTAATTACTTATCATTCCTTCGATGAAGAAGAGAACGTAATTATTACGACTAAAGCGACGGAGGAACCTACATTAGAGCCAATCATCGAACCTACTGTGGTGCCAACAAAAACGCCAACACCGGCACCGACCAAAACACCAACACTGGCACCGACGAAGACACCTACACCGGCACCGACCAAAACGCCAACACCGGCACCGACGAAGACACCTACACCAGCGCCGACAAAGACGCCAACTCCTGCACCTACAAAGACACCTACTCCTGCACCTACAAAGACAACAACGCCGGTACCTACCAAGATTCCAGAAAATGAGGTTACACCTACTCCTTTTGATGTAAATCGTTTTCTTCGAGCACAGTCTTTTCACGGGTCAAATTTCGGTGTTGCCGCACTCTATGCGCAGAATAAATATAATATTTATATGGATAATGCTGTACTTCAAAGTAATCAATATGGTTTTAATGAAGTAAAATGTTCTTCGAATTCTGAATTATATAGGTTTTGGTTCTTCCAGGATACTTCTGAGATTTTTTATTGCCAGTTAGTTTCTTCTAATATTTCTGAGTACTCCTATTTTACTGATATGGCAGATATCGTTCTTGGTGAAGACATGAGCAATTCTATTTATAATTGGATAAAGAAGAATGTTGGCAGCAATAAAATATCAGTAGTTGACGGGATTCGTCTTGAATATCAAACAAGAGACGGAGTAACTAGCTTAAAAATCCTATCTGAAGAACTAGCTACAAGCGGATTACTTTCTTAACATCTGTCTGTTTTATTCATACTGAGAGATAAATCTGATTAGAGATAAAAATGCCCATTATCTGCCTGGCCTTGGTCGATAATGGGTTTCTCTTAATCTAAATGGATGTTTGGAAAGAATATAGATTATTATATGATAATTGCCAACGAATAATTTAATCATTCGAGCAGAAAAATTCCGAAAAATTTCGATTGACAATGTCGATTATTTTACCATTGACAATGCTCAATTGAGCTGTATAATATTACGATCTGGTTCGGTGACTGGATGGTCGGTATAGGGGAAAACTTATTAAAGGAGAAATTATTATGGAGTATGAGTGTGTCTCAAAAAAAGAATACCGACCGGTGCGTGAGGGATTGGAGCAGATCATTCACCGTGCGCAGGATCAATTGCGTAACCTAGGGATGACTTTCCAACCTCGTTTAATTGGCAGCGGCAGCAAGCATCTAATTACTCGGGAAAAAGGCGGCAACAGAGGCTTTGATTTTGATTATAACCTAATATTGCGCGACCCGGGTGATGATCGTGATTACAACGCAAAAGTTTTAAAAGATGAGTTTATGAAGGCTTTTGAAATTGCCCTTCATGGCACTAAATATACACCACCTGAAGACTCAACATCTGTGTTGACAATCAAGGTCGTTGACACTGCGAATTCGCGAATCATACACAGCTGTGATCTTGCAATCATCTATTATCCTGAATCAGGTAATGATGGAGAGTACAAGTATTTGCGTAACTGGAAAAACGGCATTTATTCATTTGTAACTCGCACGGAATCTAGAGGAAACAAGTGGAAACTTGATGATATTAAGAATTATCCCGGCGGATGGAACATGGTTCGAGACGAGTATTTAAAAGTGAAGAACAATAACCGTGATCCGGATAAGCGTTCGCATGTTTTGTATCTTGAAGCGGTCAATAACGTTTATAACCAGATCAAACCGGAATATTTTGGTGGCCTTATTACGGTACATAATCCGTACTAAAATGGTTGACAGTTTGCTTTAAGAGATTCTTTAAAGCTATGTCGATCCACAACAGGCTCCTGAAAATGCCCTTTAAACGCCCCGAATCGGGGATTTATTGCCCGGAGCGTTCGCGATACCGGCGGAAGGCGCTGACGCCGTTTTGGGGCAATTACGCGCGTCCTGGGGGGCGTCAGAAGAGATGAGATGGTTTTGAAACATAGTTTTACTTGACCGTTACTTGACTGGAATTTGATTGACAACCCCGTGCCGGTGATGTAGTATTGACCAAACCCGAATTCTTAGAGAAGATGGACGTCAAAAAAATGAATGCGGGCGTTGTCAACCTGGTTCAGGCGGATAAAACCGAAAAGAGGCGTCGGGATCGTTTATTTCACTATCGAATAAAACGGACGGGAAAATGGACAATAACCATAGTATAACTCGAATTAAGCCGGATCTGAGCGACCGGGGCTTCATCTTTGAGCCCGGGCTGTTCGGGATCAATATGGAGGTTACCCGCAAGGGCTTTTTCCGCGGCATTAATGCGCAGATGCTGAATAACCGCAAGCTTTTTGCAGGGACGGATGGAGTAATTGCCTGCGAAAACGTTAAAAACACGTACCTCCATGATACTGACGAAGGACTGGAATTTTACAAGGATGAACTGCTGGCGGAAGTATGGGAAAAGGTCCGGATCTGCGTTGACGAATGGAATTTCTGCTGGGGGAGCGGCTCGAACAATGCGCTTCTGATCTCCAACGCACTCCAGCTTCACTTTTTTGGCCGTAACGCCGACAAGTACCACATTCGCGAGGCACGCTTTTTTATGACTGTAAATGAGGGCATGATCACGGTTTCGGCCACCGGGAGCAAGGTCGAAAGCTCCGGAAAGCTGTTCCGCTTTATGGCAGGCCATAAAGGCGGCAATGTCGTCAGCTGTGCTTCGGATGACAGTCTGGATGTTCTTTGTACGCGTCACGACGGGTATTATTATGTCTCGGCGGTCAATCGCTCCGGTGCTCCTTGTTCTATTGAGGCGGACGGACTTGAGATTTACGATTGCATCGAAATCTCGGTCGGTGAGTTCAGCTTTTTCAGCAATGATTATAAGATCTCTGCGAAAAGTGATGCTTCCGTTGGAGCGTACGGAATACTGTTTTTCAGGATGAAAGAGAAGTAATTGAAACCTTTTTTTAACAAGGGGACAGACCCGTGCTGACCGCGGAAGTAGAAGGACCGCGCGAATTCAGATTTATTGTCGAAAAAAGCGGGAAGTTTTCCGAATAAGAAGTTGTCTATATGAGTGAGCGGGTATATCCTGTCCGAAACAGGCCGTATTGACGGAGGAACGCATCTTGGGAGACATAGAGATCCTGAAGCTGCTCGCGGAGCGCGACGAAAACGCCATATTGGAACTGCAGCGAAAGTACGGCAGATATTGCCATACCGTTGCCTTTAACGTGCTGGGCAGCCCTGAGGACGCGGAAGAGTGCGTCAACGACGCCTTCCTGCAGCTGTGGAACGCGGATGCGCCCGATCGAGTCACCGATCTGAAACGGTACGTCGCTGCGGTCGTGCGGAACGTCGCTATCAACCGTTTCAAAGCGCAGCGCCGCCGGAAGCGGCAGCCGGAAGGTGGCACGGCGAACATGGTCGAGGCGGAAAACGACGCCGCGCCGGAGCCGGATCCGGACGAACGGCTTACCGTGAGTGCGCTTCTGAATGAATATCTCCACAAACTCCCCGAGGAGAAGCGCCGGATATTCGTTGCCCGCTATTATTATGATGCCGAAATATCCGAGATCTCCGAAAAGCTCGGGATACCGGAGGGGACGGTCAATTCCACGCTCAGCCGCATCCGGAAAGGACTGCGCAAATATCTCGCAGAGGAGGGGATCGACGTATGACGGACCGTGAGACCGATGAACTCGGAACCGTTTCCGCCGAAGAAGCGCTGATACGCAGTTCTATAAAAGATATCAGCAGCGACCTTGCCGAAGAGGCATCGATGTTTGCCGCGGCTTCCGAAAGCAGCGCACCGGCGGACGGCGTCGGCATTGTTCCCGCCAAACGCAGCTCCGGATCGCGCCGAACGGTTTTCGGGATCGCGACGTCAGCAATCGTTGCCGTGATCTTCTGCGCGGCCAGCATCGTGCTTTATCTTATCCTTGACAAAAAGAGTCCCCCGGAGCCTCAGAATACGTCGTCCGTATCGATATTGACCTCCGCTCCCGGCGAAACCGCTCCGGCGGAAACGGATCCGCCGACGTTGCCCCCGACGCCTGTCCCGACGGAAACGCCTTTCCCGACGCCTGTCCCGACGGAAACGCCCGCACCGACCGGAACGCTCGCGCAGACTCCGACCGAAATTCCGACGCAGACTCCCACGCTGCCGCCGACGCCTGGACCCACGCCGGACATACCCGACTATTACAGATCGTATTCCGCCTGGCTCGCGTGGCGCGAGGAGAATAAAGAGGAGTACAGGCAGTGGCAGAACACTGTTTTTCCGGAGAAACCCCACTCCGGCAACTTCGACAGCATTGACGAGCAGTGGTTCTACACTCCGACGTTCGTTCAGCGGTTCACAGCGCGGGTCAATCATCTTCCTTATGAGTTTGCGGAGGCAATGGGGTACATAAACGACAGTTATTATGACAAAGACGGATATTATTCGCAGCTGATGAAACAGACTGCCGACACGCGCTCTTATCCGGGGATCGTGTACCAGATCCGGACGTTTGGCGTGCCAAAAGCGGAACTGCTCGAATACGTAAAATGGCAGACCGCGAGTCCGTATTTCACCGAGGTCGTTTTCTCGGCAGAGGAGGTCGAACTGCTGTATTCGGAGGATATTGACCGGATGAGGCGGGAATTTCCGGCAGACGGTGCGGTACTGTGCGGAGACCAGATATTTTCATATTATGAGATCGAATATTTCATTGACCCGTATGACTTTGCCAGGATCTTCACGCCTGAAAGTTTAGATGAATATGCTAAAAAATACTACGGTAATCCTGAGGGGCTTCGGGACAGATACCGGGCTTGCGTTGAAACGTACAGGCTCATCAGCGAGCGCGATAAAGGAAAACTGAAAACGGCAACGGCAGCCGAACTGCTGGACGTGCTTTTTGAACTGTACGAGGGGCTCAGATATGACGCGGGCATCTGGATCAGCGGCAAGGGCGCCCCGCGGTTTGATTACAAACCTGCGCTGCAGATTTTCTGGGAAGTGTTGAAACCTGACGTCGGACCGACGTATCCGCAGAAAAGACTTTACAGTATCATGATGCCCGGGCTGGCATACTGCATTGACTGTGACGGAGGCATCTCGGACCGCTTTAATATTACTGCAGACGATGATGACGGCATGGCGTTCAATGCTGACCCTGCGTACTACGACGGGCCCGTGCTTCCGTTCGGCGACGGCTACCGGCTGATCGATCATATCGAGATCGTTGACAATTCCGACACGCGGGCCGCTGTCAATATCCGTTGCCTTTCCCGCGACGGTGTCACCGAGCAGACGTATACCGCGGTATTTACGAAGGACAACGGCAAATGGCGTATCTCCGGAGGCTCCGTGCTGGAACTGCTCACGGACACCGCCGAACCGACGGTCACCGTGGAAGAAATAGAGGAGAGGATGATCGAGCGCGACCGTCTGGAGTATCTTGAAATATACGGGCAATATAAACCGCTGAAAGACGAAAACGACTTTGTCACTTTTCCTGTTCTCTACCAGCCCCCCGGTGCGGGACCGGAAGCATACGCGTACACGGAGGCTGAGTGGGAGCAGATCAGACAGCTGTATTATTCTGTCTACACGGCGGAAACGGCAAGCTCATATTTCGGCCGCCTGGACCGCCGCGCCACAAGGTATAACGGCATGATATACCTGGAGCGGAGACTTCCTCGGGTCGAAGACGTCGCGTTCGACCCGGCAATGATCCTTCAATTGGCACCGAAGCCGCAGCATGCTTTTTTATACGCGACGGTTTCGGCTTTCATTGACGGAAAAGTACGGGTGGAAACGGCGTACGAACTGTACGGCGTGACGTATTCCCGTGAGTATAATAAAAAATATAACGCAACGCTGATCTTTGCCAGGGAAGGCGACGCGTGGAAGATCGAAAGCTTTGACGGCGCGCTGACCGGATCCTGAAAAAGAGAAGGCCGGCTGTAGTCGTACACTCAGGTTTATCCTGAAAAGTACAAAATAAAGTATCCTGGAAGACAGCCTCATCATTCAAAGTGGTGGGGCTGTTTTTGTATGCCTTTTTGACATAAAAAGTTGAAAGTGACAAGTGGCAGAAAAAAGTGATACGTTTTGTCACTTGCTGACAAAGTGAACACACGGTATAATGGGTCCAGCAAATGCATTTGCCGGGCTCGTTTTTTTCGGAGAGGGTTTTAGACAGACGGATGGATACAGGGGACAGGATCGCAGAACTGCGCAGACAGGCCGGATTGACTCAGGAACAGCTGGCTGAAAAGCTGTATGTTTCTAGAGAACTTATATCGAAATGGGAACACGGCGTGCGCAGCCCGGATTATGCTGAGGCGTGCGAAATTGCCCGCGTGCTCGGCACGGATGTCTCAGAGATCATTGACGAGGAAGCGCTTATCATGGAAGAACTGGCCGAGTGTATACCGGAAGACGCGGGGCCGGACGGGCAGGACATTGCCGCCATGCTGAACCGGTTTCTGCCGGGACTCGGGGCGAAGGCGAGGGGCATGTTCGTCAGGCGTTATCACTTTCACGAAACGCCCCGCGAGATCGGCGATATGTTCGGCACCGGTGAAGCGTATGTGCGGACGGTACTGGCACGTGCGCGGCGCAAACTGAAGCAGTTTTTGAAGGAGCACACAGAAAAATGAATAAAAAAGAACTATATGATGCATTTGCGCATATCGACGAAAAATATATCAATGAATCGTCGCCGGGAAAAACGCGCAAAAGCAGCGGAGATACGGGTAAGACCGTATGGAGAAGCGTGCTGCCCGTGCTGCTCACGATCGTACTTTTAGGCGGGGGGATCACCGCCGGCGTGCTGATCGCGCGGTCGGTGCGCGGTCAAAGCATTATCCCTTCAGTCTCCCGGGATCCTCAGGCGAACGCACCCACTGACGATGCCTTTTCCACTCCAGGCACCGTTTCTCCAAGAGCGACGGAGTCCTTTTCCGCTTTGCCGCCCGAAGTGATTTCACCGACGCCGGGTGCCACATCCAATCCAACGTCCGAACCCACGGCGAAACCCACGGCTCAGCCGGTCACCCCGGGACCGTCATTCGAGTTTTCCGCAGACGGCTGGCCCGAAGAGCTCTCCTCAGATGAGGCGGAACAGGAGCAGCTTAAGCGCGACTGCTTTAATATACTTGCGGAGAATTATCCGGAACTGAACCGCTTCGACCCTGCACAGAACGCCGATAGAATTTACTCCTACGGCGACAACGAGTGGACATATTCTCTGAACGTACTTGCCCGTGGTTGTTCTGTTTCAAGCTATACCATCCTTCGACGGAGCAGCAGCCTGAAACTTGAACGAAACACGAAGTTTTCAGAAGCCAATATCCAGATCTTGCAGAATCTGCCGGAGAGCCGCATGGAGGAATATATGTCCAAACTCGAAACGGTGATAAAGGCGCAGTTCGTGCCCGGGAAACTGAAAGTACCGGAGGATCTGCGAAGCCAGATGAACTGTCACTTGGAAGCTGACGGAGACTGTGTCTATCTGAAATGCGAGAGCATCATATATACTGTTGATCCCGAGTCAAGTGAATTCGGCTGCCAGGGCCACGCACATCTGTTTGCCGGAGTGAAAATAGAGGAGATCCCCGGCGAACAGGAGCATTCCGGATATGAGACACATATTGAAATGATGCGTTACGCGTGGGACAGCTGGGGCCTTAACGGGAAAGAAATAGCTTGCGACGAACCCGCGTACTCTATCATTGACGCCCTCGCAGGACTTAAGGAGACCGGAGAGATCGCACCGGCGCTATCGGACGAAACGGTGGATCTGCCTTCGATGGTCGGGTACAATGTAGGATTGTCCGCCCCGCCCGGCACAATGTGGATTAGAAGCTCCGGGAAAATATACCGGCTCGATCCCGAGATGAAGCAGCTGTGCCGCGTCGAAACATATATGGGCGAGGGCCGCGTGCTGGAATTTACGGAGGAGTTAAAACACCTGATCGTCTGCGCCTGGGAGTATTATCCGTATGATTATTACAGCGGGACTTTCAATGAAAAGACCGGGGAACTTACGCTCAGCAACGTCTACAGCAAGCCGTCGTCGGTCTCCGTTCGGGTCACCGGGATCAAGCTTGCAGACGAGTATGACCGTGTCGCAAAAAAGAACAGAATCACCGTCGAACTGGTTTCTGACAGGGATCAGTACGTGACTGTCTTTGCGCAATGCCGTCAGAGCGAGGACAATATAGGCATGGGCGAACAAAAGCAAATTTCGATGAGAGCGGGGGAGGCAAAGACGGTCGAACTGGCTTTCAGCGGCTGGATGGAGTTCAATTTCCAGGTCTCTGTAACAGCGGGCAACACATATGTCAATATTGGCATCAGGCATTGAGGTCACTGCAGGCGCGAAGCCGCCCTTGCAGTCCGCCGCCGCCATCCCGACTGGGATATCGTACCCGAGATCATGATCCCGCTGGTAGGCGAAGTCAAAGAGCTCAAGTTCGTTAAAGATTTCTTTTTTGGCTAATAGTTGTTTTGGGTAAAGACTTCATGCCACGCACGATTCGGATTCGCTCGCAAATTTGCCATTTAAACGCCACAAATCGGGGATTTATTGTCCAGAGCACTCACGATACCGGCGAAAGGCGTTGACGCCGTTTTGGGGCAATTACGCGCGTCCTGGGGGCATCAGAAGAGATGGTTTTAAACAAAGTATTGGATATTAAAAATACTGGGTGAATAAAGCAGTATCAGACATTAAGTATCGGAAACGTCCTTTCTTATAAGTGACCTGAGAATTCTGTGATTGGTGCAGCGGTAATGTCCGGCGAGTTCGAACAGCTTATCCGAATCCAGTCCGCCAAAGGCGTCTTCATCAATGCGAAGATCGTCAAACAGCATTTCGGACAGCTCGGCTCTGTTTCTGCACGGCGGCAGCTCGTACAGCTTGTCGCAGATCGCTTTTTCGGGGGAGGCCAGCAGGTATCTGTATCCCTTCTCGGTATAAGCTTCCACTTCCAGCGGAAAGACGTTCCCCGGCACGTCCCTGTAGGTGAAGGTCCCGAAATGGTTTGTATAAGTCTTTTTCTTTCCTGTTTCGAACGTTGCCGACGTAAAAGCGTATACGGCTTCGGGTATCAGTCCGTGGCGGGACAGCGCAAACTCGAAGGAGAGGTAGGACGGTCCGTTTATTATGAGCGCGAGACAGTATCCTGGAAGCGATCCGTCGGTTTCATACAACCCTCTGTTTTTCACCAGCGGATACAGATCGCCCCTGCTGCAAAGGCTTTGTATCTTGGACTTTATGTTTGAGTAGTTCTTTAACTCCTCGTGGAGTATGGAGACAGTCTTTATCATATTTTCACCTCCGGGTATAATTATACTATACTCTCTGTCGAAAATAAAGTGTTTTGGTGAAGCTTTTTAAACTGTTCACAAATCACCCGGTAATGTCAGACACAAGGTTCATAACCAGCGTTTAGCTGCATTATTATCCCCACTTTCCCGATTATATCAACATCCCGATGCTGTTTTAATCGGAAAAATGGAGAAAAAGCGGGTAATGAAACTTTAATGTGAAATGGCCTTGTTTAGCTGCCTGTAGGTTATAGCAATAATGATCCCGCTGATTACGGCAGTCAGCAGATCAGATACCGGCATCGAGAAAAGAACCCCGTCAAGGCCGAAAAACAGCGGGAGAAGGAGA
>JAFWQX010000178.1 GCA_017508875.1 Clostridia bacterium
AATTGTTTCCGAAATCGGATTTTATTCAAAAATACTGCTGGTCAACCAAAACGTCGGTTTCCTTGAAAAGATCAACAGCATCATCAGAGAGCGGCTCAGGGCTACACTTGTCACGAAAACAGAAATACCGCCCGCGCAGATAGATTTGATACTCACATTCGCCGTTGCGGGAAGGACCGCAGTATACCGGAGATGGATAATTAACGGTTTCAAGCCGACCGCCGAAGTTGTATCAGAGATGCTGGAAAAGATATCTTCTTCCGGATTTGATTATTTTCTGATTGACGGCAAAGATGAATAGACTATGGCGATGAGATCGTCTACACGATTTGATCTTCTATGATAGGCAAAAAAAACAACAGTCCCGGGACGTTGATCTCGAGGCTGCTTAGTGTGGCGTGTAGTCTAAAAAAATTGGATTTATGTTTTTATCTCAAGGCGTGCCTCATCAGCAACACACATATGACAAATATATCACCGCGTGTCACTTTTTTTAACGCAATCCACCTATATTGCATCTATAGTTAGCATCCTTTTTGAGTAATCCCATTCGACTTTGATACTTTCGTCAACATCTGCCAGCCTGAGCAGGAACTGCATTGTCATATGATCGACAAAAAGCTCATTTTCGCTGTATTCACAGTACAGCCACGGGTATAATCCGCTGTTTTTTTCGGGCTGATTATCTGCTTCCGGCAATTTATCAGAAAGATAATCATACTGCCCATTATGCTTGCGAAGGTCTTCTTCGTCCTCAAACATTTGATAACTGCACTCTTTCGGATCGATTGCAATGATATTTTCCCTACCCTGCACCAAAATGAGGCCGTCCTTTTCTTCGACGTTTACTCCAATCGCCGCCAAAGTTTCCTTTAACGGGACTATGAAACCGGCTGTATGAGAATTTGTGTTGACCCGACATAGTATGGATTTAACCTTATTTATCAGAACCGTACCGTATTTCTGTTCGGTCATGGGCGTGCGGATCACTTTTTTCTCCGCTCCGTCTCCGGAGACGCCCCAGACTTCAAAATTAGTTTCCCGAGAAGTGTCGACAGAAATAATCCAACTGTCAGACGAATGTACATAAAAGTACACTGAGAAAACCCGAATATTTTTCAATAGGTAATCATACAGTTCATCCTTTCTGCTGATTTCCGAAGAAATCCGCCTGATCATCTCTTCAGCCGCATTTAAATCATCCTCGGAAGCCACATAAACGAAGCAATCAATCTGGCCAAGCGTTTTCCCGAAGCGGTAAACCTCACTGATCTCACATTTTTCGATTGACGAATAATTACCAACGAGGGACTGCCTAATTGAATCTCCCAATTCAAATTTAGTGTCGTAGTGGCCTCTAAGACCTCCAATCATGTTGATTGCCAAAACTGACACAATAATAAGGAAAACAACAATAATCAAAACGGTAATGATTCGCTTCGTTAAATTACTTTTTTTCATTCTCATCACCTCCTTATTATTACCAGGTAAAGTACATTAAGGCCCAGTCTGAAGAATAATAATAGACATCATGAAAATCCAATATGAGTCTAAGTTTCATAAGAATCTCCTTATAAAGATAAAAATCAATGAGTTTAACCGGCCGTTATTGACACCCACTATCAAGAGTATTATACTTCATTCGAACATGGAGTTGTGCAACGTTTTTGTCACGGTTCCAGCGGCACCATCTGATACTTTATAGCATATTCATTCTGGCCGGTCGCTTCAATATAGTGGCCGGTCACTTTTATTGTGAAGACTGCAAAACAAAGCAGCGGGCGCCCGGTGTCCGGGTCAACGCTAAACGGCAGTGCTCCGTCTTTGAGCAGCGCATTGAAGCCGTCAATATCGAAGCCTCCTGCGACTACGCCGCCGTCCGGACCAAATACGTCAACAGATTCGATCTTCCCGCCCTCGATCACTTCGAGTTCAAAGGGCCGGCTGACACTTATGGCCTCGACTTCCTGCTTTTTATAGTAATCGAGATATTCGTTCATCCAATCCGTTACCTCGGTATACGGATACGGACCGTCCAGACACATTTTTTCCCCGTCGAAGGTGTAGTGTTCGCGGACAGTATGGTAGTAATTCCAAGGCTTCCCTTCCTGATGGACCTCCAGGAACGAATACCGCATCGTCAGATTGAACATATTGAGCGGATCATCGTACGGCACAGGCGTCGCGCCGGAAGGAACCGGAGTGGCTTCTGAACCGGGTGTAGAGACCGGCGTTGCAGGAACCGGCGTACTGTATTTCAGGTCAGGGATCTGATAGTAATCAAATTCCTGATCAGCTATGACCTGCTTCAGAAATTCCGCCGCGGGCATCCCGCCGACGAAGCAATTCCCTTCGCTGTTAAACGCGATCTTTCCGCCGATATCTGTCCGGTAATTAAACGCATACGCATTGCCATCGAGCATGCTCAGCATAAGCGACGGAAAATTGTTATCCGCACTGTATATGCGTGTGAATTGTTTGGCAGTCCGGTCAAACACTAGCAGCATTTCCTTAAACGGCGAGGCCACCGCGGAGAGCAGCAGGTCGGAGGTACCGTTATGATCGTAGTCGATCGGCGCCATACACGTGACAAGGACCGTCATATCATCCAAAGGCATGTAAAAGTGACCGTCAACGGACAGTAACACGAACGAATCCGTTGTGATCAGATTTGCGTCAACGAACTCATTTGACACTACCGCATTATTGTTTATCAGGCCGATCTTTTTGGCCCGGTCAATGCCCGCAAGGATGCTGCTGTATTTATTGCCGGATTCCGTTTGACTGCGCTGCCGGACGTATGCTTCAAATTCCGCCAGTTTGGCGTCAATATTCTGCTCGCTGTAATTATTGCTTCCGGTCAAACCGGCTCTGGCCATTGCCCCGCTTCTCAGGACCGCGGAAAGATTGTACAGAGAGCCTGCGACCGGATGGCCGGTGGGCGCAGCCGTAGGTGTAACGTTCGGCGTCGCGGTAATATACGGTGTCGCTGTGATATCAGGTGTAACGGGCGGTGTCGCCGTTCTTTCGGGCGAAGCAGAAGGCGTACGGGGCGACCCGGAAGTTGCGGTCGCAGGCTGCGTTGCACTTGGCGCCGCCGCTCCGGTCGCAGGCTGCGTTGCACTTGGCGCCGCCGTTCCGGTCGCGGGCTGCGTTGTGCTTTGCGCCGCCGTTACGGTCGCAGCCGGTGTTTCTGCAGCGGGCAGTTCATCAGTAATTACAGGAACCGGCATTGCCGTCGCGTCCTGCCCGGACGTCGGTTGCGGCGTTTCGGTGCTCACCGGCGCAGAAGTAACGACAGGGGCAAAAGACGGCGAACTGTCTTCGTTGAGTACAGGCTCGTTTTTGCCGGACTGCCTGTTATTCAGTTTCTGCGGAAGAATTATTGCCGCGGCAATACCCGCCGTTACTAAGAGCAGAAACACGACAGCGAAAGCCACGGGTTTTAAGAAGGATAATCCTCTACTTTTCTCTCCCCCGGCGTGCGCTGTGTAATTTCTGGCTTCGGACACCAGCTCCGCGTCAATATTAGCGATAGCATTTTTCAGCGATTCTTTATTCATTTTAAAAATCCTTTCTTTGCAAGATGGACTTTCAGACGGTCCCGCGTGCGCTTCAAAGTCATTTTTACCTTGCTCTCGGAAGCCCCCAGTTCCCCGGCGATAGACGCCACGTCCTCGCCGAAGTGGTAGCGCCGGATGAACATCACCCGTTCCTCCGTCTTTCTGCCTCGCAAAAAGCCGGAAATAGCTGCAGACAGTTCAGCTGTTTCCACCTTATTCTCAACGTCGCCTTCGCCCAGAACCTCTCCCAGTTCATCTATGGGAGAGATACCGCCTTCGGGAATACGTTTCGCCGCATTGTCGCGTCGCAGCCTTGACAGCGAGCCGTTTCGGACAAGCTTTTTGAGATACGCCTTGAGATCGGCAGGTGCTGAAAGCGGGATGTCGTTCCAAGCAGAGAGCAGAGCGTCGTTAACGCACTCTTCCGCGTCACGCTCATCTTTAAGTATATCCCGGGCAACGCCCATAAGACTTTTCCCGTATTTTGCTCTCGTTTCTTCTATTGCCAGCTCGCTGCGCTCCTTATACAGCCTGACAATATCGACGTCGTCCATAGTTTCACACACTTTCTGAAATCTTGAGCCGCCGTACGTCGGCTCATCCTGTAAGACGCAAAAAGAGTCCTTCGCGTCACAAAAAATTGCACACGTCATCCTGATTATCTCAAAATGACGTGTGTACACTTCTTAAAAAAGCCGCAAGGCGCCTGACTCAACATCAAAAAGAAGATTCCGGCTCCTCCCCCGTTTGGATCGCACTATTGATGAGCGCGTTGACCCTGGCATACGTGCCACGGGTCACTTTGATACTCCTGCCGCCAGAATGGATCGGCCACGCAATGACTTCCATATAGCTGTCGCCGCCGCGCTCCTGGAAAGCATAACTGCCCCAGTAATAATACCCGGCAGCGCTGCTCACACCACCCGGGGCTCTCAGGACGAAATCGATCCTGATAGTATCAAAATTGCCGTGCGAAACACCGCCGATGATGTCGCTGGCCAACCCCTCCTCAGCGATCCTGTAAAGCGACTTTGCATCTTCGTCGTAAAGAGTAACATATGAAAGAACACTGCGGGAAACGTTGTCCTCGTTTATGATTTTTTCGAACGTCACCTCTGCAATAAAAGTATCCAGCATGCTGAGCGTTGCATAATTGATCAATTCCGGATTTTCAACTTTTCCCAGGGCAAACTGTTTATTGACCTCTTCGCCGTTCTCGATCACGGTCAAAACGGCACTCTCGTTATTGTCCGGGGCGCTTTCCCTCAGCGGAACGATCACCGGTTTGCCGTTGACTGCGCTGATCCCGGCAAATGGATCGGCAAGCACTGAACGGTCATTTAAATGCACTGTATGAACATAATTGAACAACAGCGGCATATCGCAAAAGCCTTCGGCAAACCCGATTCCGATAAACTCATTCACGGATCTGCAAAGAAGCGTTTTATTGCCAGTCGCGCCGTCGATATAGTAAAGCATTTCGTACGACATCCCGGAGCCATATGACTCGATGCAGAACGTGTCTTCCTTCCCGTCTCCGTTGCAATCCCACATGATCGAGAAAGGATTATGCGCGTCCGGGAGCTCCAGTTTTCGAAGAGGTAATCCGGCATTCGAAGAAGACTGCAGAAGCGAGGGGATAAGCATCTCGAGTTCGCTTTCTGAGGCCCGCGATATGCGGAAGACTCGCGCCGTGCCTCCCTGCGAAAAGCTGATACAGGTGCTCCCGATAATATTGATATCAAAACCGTTTGCGCCGCCATCCCCTCCGAGAACGCGCAAGCGAACCACGTCTCCTTCCGGAGAACTGTCGTTATCCGCCTCGACGACCGGAACGCTGCGAAGCATTTGGCCGAGTCTTCCGATCTTTATGCCGTCTGTTATTGACACCGTCTGGCTGTCATTGCCGCCTGCGCCTGAACCGCCCGGATTCAGATCGATCCGCACGCTCGAAGCATCGGCGAACGGCAAGGCCGCAGCTTCATCCAGATAATAGCCCAGCGTCGGGAAAATCCCCTCCCTGATCATTTTAAGCGAATCGCCGGACAATTGCACGGAACCGATTACCTCGCCGGCGAGCTCGTCACGCACCGCAACGATACCCTGCCCTTCGTAAATATCAAAAACGTACGAAAAATCATTGACGCCATCCCATTTTCCTTTGCACACGCGGATCGAAAACGATAATTCCGACTTGGCGGGATCGACGGCCTTAACGACCGGCTTATTATCGATTGCATTAAAAAACGCATGCCAGTCTTTTACGAGATTCCGGTTTC
>JAFWQX010000179.1 GCA_017508875.1 Clostridia bacterium
ATTGGAGATCGTGTGCCACTCCTCCTCTATTCCTCCAAAAAAATGAAAAAATTTTGGCACACAAATTGCCCAAATTCGAAATCGTGTGCCACTCCTCACAAACCTCCGAAGAAAAATGAGCAATAAAAGGGACAGGCGGCGTAAGGGTGTGATCTACCCGGGACAGTCCGGAACAGGACGCAGTCAAAACACATTTTTCACGGAAACAGGAGTAGAGCCGACTCGTTGGCGCCTTGACACAGTTCCTTCCTGAGCGTATAATTTTTCCGATTGGGGTTTTGCCATAATTGACCCCGATTTTGAATGAAAAGTGCGCTGAAAGGAACTGCTTTTTTATGGAAAAATTAGGTCTCAACATTATCAGAGAAAAATATCTTAGCTTCTTCGAGAGCAAGGGCCATTTAAGGATGCCGAGCTTCTCGCTCATACCTAAAAACGACCCGAGCCTTCTTCTTATAAATGCCGGAATGGCGCCGTTAAAACCGTACTTTACAGGAGCGGAGATACCGCCCAGAAGGCGCGTGACTACCTGCCAGAAATGCATCCGTACGCCTGATATCGATAACGTAGGAAAGACAGCCCGCCACGGCACGTTCTTCGAGATGCTGGGCAACTTCTCGTTCGGTGATTACTTCAAAAAAGAAGCCATCTCATGGGCGTGGGAGTTCCTTACCAAAGTGATGGAGATCCCCGAAGACCGCCTCTACGTTACGGTATATAAAGAAGACGACGAAGCGTACGACATCTGGCTGAACCAGGAGCACGTACCGGCGGAGCGCATTATCCGTATGGGAAAGGAAGACAACTTCTGGGAGCACGGCACCGGTCCGTGCGGCCCCTGCTCGGAAATACATTTTGACCGCGGCGAAAAATACGGCTGCGGGAAACCTACCTGCGGCGTAGGCTGCGACTGCGACAGATATATCGAAGTCTGGAACCTCGTGTTTACTCAGTTTGACCGCCAGGAAGACGGAAGCTACGAAAAACTCAAGAGCAAAAATATTGACACCGGAATGGGTCTCGAGAGGCTCGCGTGCGTGATGCAGGGCGTGGACAACCTTTTTGAAGTTGACACCGTGCGCAAGATCCTCGATACAGTGTGTGAATGGTCCGGTAAAACGTACGGCGCTGACTGGGCGACAGACGTATCGATCCGCGTTATAACTGATCACATCCGCTCGACCGTAATGATGATCGGAGACGGCGTTGTCCCGTCGAACGAAGGAAGAGGATACGTGCTCAGAAGATTGTTGCGCGGCGCCGCCAGACACGGAAGAAAACTTGGTATCCGCAAATGCTTCCTTTCGGAACTTGCCGACGTAGTCGTCGAACTTTCGGGAGGCGCGTACCCGGAGATCGCCGAAAAACAGGATTATATAAAGAAAGTTATCCGCATCGAGGAAGAGCGCTTCGATATGACGCTCGAGCAGGGGATCAGCCTTCTGAACGCGGCTATGGAAGAGACCAGAGCCTCCGCGGCGGAAGGAACGACTCCGGTGCTCGCCGGAAAGACCGCTTTTAAACTGCACGATACGTACGGATTCCCGCTCGACCTTACACGCGACATATTGCGCGAAAACGGAATGGAAGTCGACGAAGAGGGCTTCAGGCAGGAGATGGCGAATCAGCGCGCGATGGCCAGAGACGCCATAAAAGACAGGGAAAGTTCATGGGCAGCAGGAGAGCAGCTCGTTGTCCCGAAAGAATGTCCGCCGACCGTATTTGACGGCTACGTATCACTTTGCGAAGATGCGAAGATCCTTTATATTCTTGAAGCGGACGGTACTGTGATGCCCGCGCTTGAAGAAGGGGATAAAGCCGTAATAATCACAGATAAGACCGTGTTCTACGGAGAGAGCGGCGGCCAGGCGGGCGACAACGGCGTTATTAAGACTGATACCGGTACGTTTACCGTTTTCAATACCACTAAGTCTAAAGACGGCATATTCCGCCACATCGGAGAATGCACCGAAGGTTCGATCGAAGCCGGGGATAAAGCACAGCTCATCGTAAACCGTCATGACCGCCTCGCTACGGCGCGCAACCATTCCGCAACGCATCTGCTTCAAAAAGCACTGCGTACAGTGCTCGGGGATCACGTGCACCAGGCTGGCTCTTCGGTAAACGCAGACAGGCTCAGGTTCGACTTTAACCACCTGCAGGCAATGACCGCGGAAGAGATCGCTAAGGTCGAAGAATTGGTGAACGAAGCTATCGCCGAAGATTACGACGTTATTACGAAAGAAATGGACATCGAGGCCGCAAAGAGGACGGGCGCAATGGCACTGTTCGACGAAAAGTACGGAGACGTTGTCCGCGTCGTATCTATGGGCGACTACAGCGTAGAGCTCTGCGGCGGAACACACGTTAAAAATACCGCGAGCGTAGGACTGTTCAAGATCGTACACGAGAGCGCCGTTGCCGCAGGCGTGCGCAGAATAGAAGCTGTTACAGGACAGGCTGCGAGACAGCTGTTCAAAGAAGAAGAGGCGCAGCTCGAAGAAACGGCCGAAGTTCTTAAAGCCGGAAAAGGCGAGGCTCCCGCTAAAGCTAAACAGCTTGCGGAGCAGTATAAGAGCGCTGTGAAAGAGCTCGAAAGCGTTAAGATGGAATCTGCGAAGAAAGGCGCTGAGAGCCTCGTGAACGACGCTCCGGTCGTTAAAGGCGTTAAGGTCGTAACGGGCCGTTTCGATGCGCTTGAAGGAGACGGTCTGCGCGAACTGTGCGAGCAGCTCCGTTCAAAAGCGGGCGAGAGCGTGGTGCTTTTAGCGTCCGGCAAGGGCGAAAAAGTGACGATCGTGGCAATGTGTACGCCCGGCGCCGTAAGTGCCGGCATCAACTGCGGAAAGCTTGTTAAAGCGTGTGCTTCTCTCTGCCAGGGCGGCGGAGGCGGAAGACCCGACATGGCGCAGGCCGGCGGTAAAGACGTAAGCGCAATTGACGCGATGCTTCAGAAAGTTCCGGAGCTTGTTTGATGACTTGTTTGATAAATTAACGAATAAAAAAGCTGATCCCGGGATCAGCGACAGGAGACAGGATCATGGATAATTGCATTTTCTGTAAAATAATTGACGGCCGCATTCCTTCGGCGAAAGTGTACGAAGACGAATACTGCGTGGCATTCAGGGATATTGCCCCTCAGATGCCGGTGCATATAGTAGTGGCGGCTAAAAAACACGTGCCTTCCGTACTCGGTTTTTGCGAAAGCGAGAAGGAGTTTTTAGGCGGGATCCAGCTTGCGATAGCGAAGATCGCCGCGCAGGAAGGGCTCACCGAAAACGGATTCAGAGTGATCAACAACTGCGGCGCCGACGCTCATCAGTCCGTGCCTCATCTGCACTACCACATACTTGCCGGCGGCGATATGGGTGAGAAGATAGTATGAGCGCAGACTGGACCGAACTGACTTTCAAAGTTGCCCGCGCCGATCTGGATACAGTCTCGTCTATAGCCGAAATGTGCGTAAGCGGCGGGATATATATCGAAGATTACTCGGATATTGACAGCTACATATCTGATTTCAAGCCGGACGAGCTCGTGTCGGAAGAACTGCTGGAACTGGCGAAAGACAGGGAAAACGCGATAGTTCATATTTACGTGAGCCCCGAAGATGATCCTTCGGAAGCGCTGATGTTTATGACCGAGCGCCTGAATGCCGCTCGCGTAAAGTACGAGACCGGCTCCGAGACCGTAAGGGAGGAAGACTGGGCGAATAACTGGAAGCAGTATTTCAAGCCTTTGCCTGTAGGCCGAAATCTCGTGATCGTGCCTTCGTGGGACGAGAACGTGCCTGATGAATATTCGGGGCGGACAAGGATCGTGATGGATCCCGGTATGGCTTTCGGTTCCGGGCAGCATGATACGACTCGCCTTTGCCTCGAAATGATCGAGAAACATTTAAGGCGTTCGGACAATGTTCTCGACGTCGGTACCGGGAGCGGGATTCTCGCGATCGGCGCGCTGCTTTTAGGTGCGGACAAGGCGGTCGGGATCGACATCGACCCTCTCGCCGTTAAGATCTCAATGGAAAACGCCGCGCGTTCCGGCCTTCAGGACCGGTACAGCGCCTGCTGCGGAGATCTGGCGGAGAGTGTGGGCGGTCAATACAGGATGATAGTCGCTAATATCGTTGCCGACGTCGTGCTTAAACTGATACCTGATACTGTTAGGCTGCTTGCGCGGGACGGAGAACTGATCTTATCCGGAATTATTACCGAGCGGCGCGCGGACGTGGAGAAGGGACTCGGCGAGAGCGGTTACCGCGTCGTTGATTCAAAAGAGCAGGGCGGCTGGTGCGTACTGGTCGCGAGGAGAGTTAAGAGTTAAGAGTTAAGAATTCAGAGTTAAGAGTTTTTTGGAGGTTTTTTATGAATTTTGAAATGCTTCATCCCGCAGATCAGCTTGTGATGCTCATGGAACGCGTATACAACTACGGCATGACCACCACCTCCGGCGGAAATCTGTCAATACTAGACGAAAACGGCGATATATGGATCACTCCCGGTTCCGTGGATAAGGGTTCTTTAACGCGCGCAGACATCATACAAGTCAAACCTGACGGCACTATAATCGGGCCGCATAAGCCTTCAAGCGAGTTCCCGGTACATGAACGCATCTACCGCACGAGACCGGATATCAAAGGCATTCTTCACGCTCATCCTCCGGCGCTCGTGGCGTTTTCGATCGTGCGCAAGATCCCGGAGACCAACCTCATACCGAACTTCTCCCAGGTCTGCGGCACCGTGTCAATGGCTCCGTATGACGTTCCGGGCAGCACCGGCCTCAGTATAAAGATAGCCGCGGAGTTTGAGAAGGGGCACAATTGCGTCGTGCTTGAAAATCACGGCGTATTTGTAGGCGCGGCCGATATTTTCAAAGCGTTTATGGCGTTTGAAACTCTTGACTACTGCGCACGCCTCCAGATCGAAGCATCGAAGATCGGAACGATCCATCCGCTTTCCGAAAAGCACGTTATGATCTCGCGCGAGAAGCAGAACGTTAAGATGGGCGAATTCATTAATTCGAGCATCAGCAGCGAAGAGAAAGCCGCGCGCAGAGATATGTGCAAATTCATCCACCGCGCGTATGACCAGGAACTTTTCACGAGCGCTCAGGGAACGTTCTCCGTAAAGCTTCCGGACGGTTCGTTCATAATCACACCATATCAGAAAGACAGAAAATATCTCGAAGAGAGCGACCTTGTAAGAATACTCGGGGACTGGAAGGAAGAAGGAAAGAATCCCTCACGCTCGGCTGTGCTGCATAAAAAGATCTACGAAAAACACCCTGAGATAAACTCAGTCATCATTGCCCACGCGCCAAACATTATGGCGTTTGCGGTAACTGACGCCGAATTCGACTCCAGAACGATCCCCGAGTCGTATATCATGCTGAGAAACGTGAAAAAAGTACCGTTCGGAGCGAGCTTCATGCAGCCCGATATGGTAGCGGACATGTTTGACAATATGACGCCGATCGTGCTCGTTGACAACGACTGTGTTATCGTGACCGGTTCGAGCCTCCTGAACGCTTTCGATAAGCTCGAAGTGCTGGAGTACAGCGCAAAAGCAGTCATAGCGACGCACTGCCTGGGAGACGTTGTCGCGATCTCGGACGACGAAGTAAAAGACCTCAGAAAAGCATTCCACTTCTGAGAAAACGAAAGCGTTGAAAGAAGGTTCCAGTTATGATCAACGCGATTATTGCCGCAAACCTTAAAAATTATATTGACCTCTCCGGAAGGGCGGAAGAACTTACGCCTGAAAAATCAGTCTTTCAGCTCTCGATAGGGAAGAAAGAGAAGAAGGGGTGGCATTATATTGTCCAGGACGGTGTATGCCAGTTTAAACGCGGCCTTTACACCGGCGAGATATTCATAGACTGGAACGACGAGTTCAAGTATAAAGAGAAGTCTAAAAAGCAGATCAAACAGGAAACAACGCCCGATTATGAAGTGAATTTCAAGGACGAAGCCGAATTTGAGGCGTTCGTAAATGCCGCCGGAGAATATATGTGCGGCAGATCCTCAAAGGCCCCTAAAACGCGCGGAAGCAGGCTCTCAGGGTCGCATTGCAGCCCGGGAGTATTTGACGAACTGCTCGTAGAGTGTGCAGGACTTCAAACTTCCGCGGCTGTCAATATCTCCGACGCCGTTCTTCTCGGTTTTTCTGCCCGGATGGCGCTTTTCGGCCTCGCGGAAGAGTTCAACATTTTGCTGAAAGACGGGGATGAGACGCTCAAGTCGTTTGCTCAGGGGCAGAGAAGATCGTATTTCTTCGATACTGCAGGGAACGATAAAGGTACGTGGCTCACGGTCCAGAGCGGTCTTTGCAAAGTGACCCCGAACCAGGGAACGCGCCTGCCGGCATTGTGCGGTCTTGAATTCCAAGATGATGTTTCCGCGCTGCGGTTTGTTTACGGGGCGTGCGAGGATATTTCTTCTGCGTTCGACAATGCTTACGTATTCCGCGGTGCGTCAACGTACGGCTCCGGTATAGATGAAGCGGAAGTGCGCGCGTCATTTAAAGAGTGCTGCGTCAAAGCGGCAGGCAGTATTAACAGAGCTTAGAGAGTTAAGAGTTCAGAGTTAAGAGTTCAGAGTTAAGAGTTAAGAGTTAAGAGTTCAGAGTTAAGAGTTAAGAGTTCAGAGTTCAGAGGCGAACCGAGTGATGGCACGGTTAAGGGTTCAGAGTTAAGAGTTCAGAGTTAAGAGTTCAGAGTTTTTCCACTTACCACTTACCACTTGCCACTTTCAACTTGCCACTTTCTA
>JAFWQX010000180.1 GCA_017508875.1 Clostridia bacterium
CACGGCCGCATTCCTCCTTTTCCCCTTTTGCGGCCGTATAAATGAGAAATTCGTACGGCCGCAACTCTGCCTTTTTCCAATTGCGGCCGTGCAAATGAGCAACGAGGCCGCTTTTCAACCTTTTGATCTTTGGCGAAGCCGAATGAATAGCTAAGAATTTTGTTTGACCGAAATGCGAGTTAATGTAGGGAGCGCATGAGACCCAAAATTCGTGCTATCATTCGGTTCGCCTCTTAACCCTTAACTCTGAACTCTGAACCCTTAACTCTTAACTCTGAGCTCTTAACTTGCTATCGTGTCATCATCCGGCTTCGCCTCTAAACTCCCCGGTACCTCCTGCCGTCCAGGTCGATCACGTACCCGCCGCCGGGCGAAGGCTGCCACTCGTAGCGGTTCTTCCCCTCGGCCGGAAACAGAGACGCCATTATCGCCGCGATCACGCCGCCGTGCGTCACCACCAGCGAATCACGACCGCCGGAAATTAGACGGTGAAGCCCCTCGAGCACGCGCCTCTTCATTAGCTCGCCGCTCTCGCCGCCGGGAGCAATATTCATTTCGTTATCCCCGGAGATCCACGCTATATAGTTCGGATCGTTTTTCAGTTCTTCGTAAGAACGCATTTCGAACGACCCGAAATCCATCTCGCAAAAGGCGGGGTCGATCTCGTGTTCCACTTCACCGAACAGGATCAGCAGAGTCTCCTCGCAGCGCCTCTTGCCGCCCGTCAACACCCGCATGCCTGTAATATCCGGAAGCATCCCCTCCGCCTTACGCTTTTCGAGCGCAGCCTTGCCCGCCTCAGAAAGCCCGATATCGGTCGAACCGCAATAAAGATGCCTTTCGTTGGCCGCGGTAATACCGTGCCTCAGCAATATAAGTTTCATTTAAGCCTCTGCTCCAATCCGCAAAAAACGCGAAAAACATTTGCTGCCTCGCCCGAAAGAAAAGCGCACAGGCGACCTGTTGACTCCCGCCATGCGCGCATATCCGCGCCCATCGGGACAACGCCGCAGAATATGTCCTGGCAGATCAGGACGCTGTCCTGCCATTCGCTGCGGTGTTCCTTAAAAATCTCCACCGCGTCCTGCCCTTCACGCACACATTTGAGCGTAAATTCTTCCATTTTATCGATGCAGCGCGCCCCGAAAACGATGCCGCTCTCCTCGCCGCACGTATAGATATCCGCATCGGAAAAGCCGTATTTGCGCTTCGCAAGCTCCCTTTTCCCCTGATATGCTCCGCCAATAATAAGATCCATTCAGCTTCCCTCCAAATCAGGCACGCAGACCGCGCCGGCGCCGAAACTCCCGAGCCGCTCCTTAGCTCAGCTCATATAAGTGCCCAGACCGCTATCCCGCACAGCTCCGCCAATGTCATCGCGTATCCGGAAACGTCGCCTGACATACCTTTAAGCGACCTCACAGGCCGAATCAGAAACAGCAAATATCCGCCCAGCACAGCCACGCTCACGAATCCGTACTTTCCGAGCAGCAGGAACCCGGCCGCGATACCGGCGGCGAGCACGACCGCCAGAATGACGACGTGAGATTTTTTAATTCCTTTGCGGTAAACACCGGCGTACTCGCTCGTTGACATCGGTCTCAGCAGCGTAACGCACAGGCCGGCGACGGTACGCGAGATCACGGCGACAAGAATCAGTGCAAACGGTTCCGCACCTTCCTTCGCACTTGCAAACAGCGCGAACTGGGTCAATACGAGCAGTATCGCGAAAAGTACCGCGAACGACCCTACGTGAGGATCTTTCAGTATTTTGCGGCGTTCGGAGGCGTCGCGCCACGACCGCACCGCGTCCGTAACGTCCATAAATCCGTCAATATGTATGCCGCCGGTGATCAAAAACGGGAACGCACAAAGAATTGCCCCCGCCAGGATCGACGGCACGTGAAGCCAGCGCATCGCAAAAGCGAGCAGCGTCCACAGCCCCCCCACAAAACCGCCCACGAGCGGCAGAAAAAGGGTGACCATTGCCCTCGCATCCTCGTCCCAGCCCCGGTAAGGGCACGGAATCGCGCAAAACATCGAAAAGCACATCATCATCGCGTGAAACAACTTTTTCACAATGCGAGCCCCCCTTTATGGAAGATCACGTTTCCGGCACACAGCTCGATCACGGTATCACACGCCTCCGCCAGAGTCCGGTCAAGCGCCGCCAGCGAAGCACGGTAATTTTCAGTAAACGCGTCGTACCTTGCCGCGTCCGAATATATATAATCCGACACGAACACGGCGTTTCCGGCGTTCGCAGTGATCTTGAGCAGGCCTTCACGGCAGCGCGGCACCGCGCCGGGATCCGCCTCCGTCGCGTCAATATCCTGGAACATTTCGTTCAGCAATAGCGCCGTTACGCTGTCGATCAGGAACGTTCCGTCAGGTCCTGCGCGGTCAAGGCAGGCGGAAATGTTCCGCGGCTGTTCGATCGTTTCAAAACCCAGCCCCGCGCGCTCTTTAATATGGCGCTCAACTCTCGCCCGGTCCTCGTCATCGAACGCCAGCATCGTCGCCACGTAATATCTGCGGCCGCTTCCGGAGAGCTTCAGGGCAATTTCCTGAGCAAACGCGGTCTTTCCGTTTTTGCAGCCGCCCGAGATAAGCACGTTCATAAGCTCTCCTCCTTTATGAATCCACACCCGCGGTAAACGCGTCGATGCCCCTGAGCGGCTCCAAATAGCTGTCGTTGATCTCCGCCTCGCCGAACGTTGCCATATCGTTCATAACCGCATTAGCCGCATCGAGCACCGCCATTGCCAGAGGACAGCCGCTGCCTTCCCCGAGCCGCATGCCGAAATCAAACAGCGGCCTTGCTCCGAGCGCATTCATTATTGCCCCGAAGGCTTTTTCAAACGAGGCATGGGAAGGTATCAGGAAGGTACGTACGTTTTCACACAGGCGTACGGCGCACAATGCCGCTCCAGCTGAAATAAATCCGTCGATCACGGCCGGCATCCTCGCAAAAGCAGCTCCGATGAACGCCCCGCACATTGCGGCAATATCGAACCCTCCGACCTTCGCCAGAACGTCGATAACGTCGTCCGCATCCGGCCGGTTTATCCTGACCGCCCTTTCGACCACTTCTATCTTTTTAGCATACGCTTCGTCCGTAAGTCCCGCGCCGCGCCCCGTAACGTCACGCGCCGGAAGGTTCAGCAGCACCGAAACCACCGCTGAAGAAGTCGTGGTATTACCGATACCCATCTCGCCTGCTCCGATCACCTGAACGCCCTCGCGCGCCGCGCCTATCGCGAGCTCCGCACCGGTCAATATCGCCCTTACCGCCTGTTCTTTCGTCATCGCAGGTCCTGCGGCAATATTATTTGTCCCGAACGCGATCTTCCGGTCAATCACTCCGGGCTCGCAGATCTTAGCGTTCACACCCACGTCGCACACGCGCACTTCCGCACCAAACTGCCTTGCCAGCACCGCCGCCCCGGTTTTCCCGCGTGCGAGATTAACCGTCTGCGCTGCCGTAACGGACTGAGGCGTAGCGGCAACACCTTCACAAACCACGCCGTTGTCCGCGCAGAACACCAGGAGTGCCTTTTTATCGAACCGGTTCTTCACCCTGCCCGTTATCGCCGCGAGCTGCACAGAAAGTTCCTCTAATCTTCCGAGACTTCCGGGCGGCTTCGCAAGTTTTGCCTGCCTTTTGCGCGCTTCCTCCGCCGCTTCCGCATCCGGGCCGGCGATTCCAAGAATCAGTTTTTCAAGTGCTTTAAACGTATATTCCATCGCTAAAATTCGATCCCTTTCCTCGCCGTTACACCGCGGTCAAACGGGTGTTTCACTTTTTTCATTTCGGTCGCGTAGTCCGAAAGCGCCAGCAGTTCAGGAAGCGGAGAACGGCCTGTCAGCACTATCTCCCTGTTTACGCCCTCCTTTTGCAGGAACGTCAGAAATTCTTCTTTCGCGAACATGCCGTAGCCGTAAGCGGATACCGCTTCATCCAGCACGATAAGCGCGTACTCTTCCGCCTTGCTAATAAGTTCGCGCATAAAAGCGCGGTAATTTTCGCACACGGCGTTTCTCCGGACATCGTCCATGTTTTTATACCTTCCTTGATACTCTCCCGGCATAACGACGTCAATGCCTTCTATCCCGGAAAGGATCCTGTTCTCCGACGAGCTGCCGTTTTTGAAGAACTGTGTAAACAGCACGCGCATACCGGCCCCGGCCGAACGCACAGCCAGCCCGCACGCGGCAGAAGTTTTTCCTTTTCCGTCGCCGTAATAAAGATGGATCATACGCCCTCCTCAAGTATCTTATATATCAATTCCATATCGAGCGCCTCTCTGACGGTTTTTGCGAGCAGGTCGTACTGTGCCTCACGGTATGCGTGCGCGTCAAACACGGCGTGCTCGTCAAACATTATCCCCCGCCTTTCGCAAAGTGCGCGGACAATGCACTGCGCTATGCCGTTTTCGTCAAATATGCCGTGTATATAGCTTCCGTATACGTTGCCGTTTTGCAGCACCGGAAGAGAGCTTCCGCTTTGCCCCATATGGATCTCATAGCCGCGGTAAGCAAGGCCGTTGAGCCCGCCGAAGATCCCTCCGAGCCCCGAAAACACGCCCTGCGTCTGAAGCCGCGTCTTCTCCCGCCCGAACGTCGTGCTGACGTCGAGCAGCCCCATGCCGGCGATCTCTCCGCTGCCTTCGGTCCCGTACGGATCGCAGATGCGTTTCCCGAGCATCTGAAGCCCTCCGCAGATGCCGAACACGGGCACGCCGCGGGAGGCAAGTTTAAGTATTTCCGCTTCGATGCCGTTCTGCCGCATCCATTTGAGATCGGAGATCGTCGATTTCGTGCCGGGGATAATGACCAGATCCGGTGCGCCGAGTTCAAATACGTTTTTCACGTACCGCACAGACACGGTCGAAAAGCGCGAAAAAGGCGAAAAATCGGTGAAATTTGAGATTCGCGGCAGGCTGACAACGGCGATATCGATTTCTCTGCGCTCGCCCGCCGTGATGCGCTCGCTGAGGCTGTCCTCGTCGTCTATGTCAACGTGCATATATGGCACTACTCCGGCGCAGGGCACTTTTACGAGGTCGTAGAGCATATCCAGGCCGGGGGCAAGGATGGAAACGTCGCCGCGGAATTTATTGATCACCGTCGCTTTCACCATTGCCCGCTCTTCAGGCTCGAGCAATGAAACGGTACCGTAAAGCTGCGCGAACACGCCGCCGCGGTCAATATCTCCCACGAGCAGTACCGGTGCTCCGGCCAGCTTCGCCATGCCCATATTTACTATATCGTCGCTTTTGAGATTGATCTCCGCTGGGCTCCCTGCGCCTTCTATAACGATTATATCGTTTCCAGCCGCAAGCGTTTCGTACGCGCGCATTATGTCCGGCACGAGCTGCTTTTTGTATTTGAAGTAATCGGCGGCCTTCATGTTCCCGCGCACTTCGCCGTTCACGATCACCTGCGAACCAACGTCGGTGGTAGGTTTCAGCAGTATCGGATTCATAAGGACGGAGGGCTTTACACCTGCCGCCTCGGCCTGCGCGACCTGCGCCCTCCCCATCTCGAGGCCCTCTTCCGTTATGAACGAATTAAGAGCCATATTCTGAGACTTGAACGGAACGACGTTGTGACCGTCCTGTCTGAAAATGCGGCAAAGCGCGGCGCAAAGCAGGCTTTTACCGGCGTTGGACATTGTCCCCTGTATCATTATGGGCTTTGCTTTTCTCATAATTACGCCTCTATACGTTCAAAAAGATAAGTATCACGGCCGCGCGCAAAAGCAGCCCTGCGAGCAGCATTGCCAGCGACGACACGTACATCAGATGCCCGGCGCGCGTGATGTCTTTCGGCTCGATGTCTCTTATAGGATCGCCTATATATTCTTTTTTATGCACGACGCCTCCGTATACCGCGTCGCCAGCCAGCCGCACTCGCAGAGCACCGGCGCAGGCAGATTCGGTCTGGGCGGAATTCGGACTCGCGTGTTTGAGCCGGTCGCGCCTGAATATGCGCCAGGCGTTTTTCATATCGAGCCTGCACAGGGGGCTCGTGAGGATCATCAGGAGGCCGGAGATCCTTGCGGGAATAAAATTTACGACGTCGTCCGTCTTCGCCGCGGCGCGTCCGAAGTACAGGTACTTCTCGTTCTTATAGCCGAGCATCGAATCCATCGTATTGATCGCTTTATAAAAGAATCCGCCCGCGGCTCCGAACAGGAACATCCAGAAAAGCGGAGCGATGACGCCGTCGGAACTGTTTTCCGCAACCGTTTCAACCGCCGCGCGGCATATGCCGTTCTCATCCAGTACGTTCGTGTCGCGCCCGACTATGTATGAGACCGCTTTGCGCGCCCCTTCAGTATCGCCTCTCTCAAGCGCACGTTCGACCTTCATCGACTCGCGCACGAGCTGCCTCGCGGCAAGCAGCTGGCAGCACATTATGCTGTTGACAACGAAGTACACCGCGGGATGCAGCATCCACGCCCCGAACAGCACTGCCAGCGGAATGGCGACGGATATCAGGACAACGGCGACGACGGTAATTGCCCCGCGCCCCACGTCCTTCGGATTTGAATTGCCCCTGCGCAGCCGCCTGTCGAAAAACGATATGAGCTTTCCGATGCCTGCCACCGGATGCGGTATGCAGTGAGGGTCTCCGATTATAAAGTCGAGCAGAAAGCCGAGCGCGACCGCCGCGGTCTGCCATATCAGAAGTTTAAGCATCTGCATTTCCTCCGCGTAAATAATAGATCCATACCGGATTCTGGGCGGCCGTCATATGGTACCTCCCCACGCCGAGCGCGCGCACCGCACTTACGCATACCGCGTCGAACGTATCGAATTTGAACGCTTTCGCACATTCGAGCGCTTCGGATTGCGTTTCGAGCGTTACGGCGTTGATGACGATCGCAGCGTCGGGGTTTTTATTTAGTATCAGGGCGATAATGCTTTTAAGTTCGCCGCTGCTTCCGCCGATAAACACGTGCGTCGGTGCCGGAAGGTCCGAAAGCGCCTCGGGAGCGCTGCCCTCAATAATGCGGACGTTATCGGTCCTGAACTTTATCGCGTTCTGCCTGACCAGCTCCGCCGCTTCAGGCTTTTTTTCTATCGCGTAAACGGTGCCTTCGCCCGCCCTGAGCGCGCACTCTATCGTTACGCTGCCGGTACCGGCGCCAACGTCCCAAACTACCGAATCTTTCTCTGGAGAGAGCCGGGCGACCGATACGGCACGCACTTCGGCTTTGGTTATGGGGACGTTTCCGCGCACAAATTCTTCGTCCGGGATCCCGGTCCTTGTGCATTTTTCGGGGCAATTATTTTCGATGTATATGATCGACAGCGGGTCGCAGCTGAGATCTTTCAGTTCCTCAGCGGTCCCGCGCGTGACCTTTTCGTCATCATATGAAAGCATTTCGCCCACGGCGCAGAAAAGCTCCCCGAGCCCGTATTCGCAAAGCGTGCCGAAAACGAGTGCGGGGGTATTGCCGCCGCCCGTCAGCACGAAAGTTTTCGCATTGACCGAAACGGTACGGACAATGTTGGTTTCTCTTCCGTGTACGCTTACCATAGCCGCGTCATCCCAGCTGACGCCCAGCTTCGCCGCGAACAACACACACGAAGCGATGCCCGGAATCACGGTGACGTCTTCTTCTCGGAGTGCCGCTTTCAGTTTTTTAGCGCCGCTGAAAAAGCCGGTATCTCCGCGCATCACTATCGCCGGTCTCCTGACCGAAGGATGCGCTTCGAGCACTTCACAGACTTTTTGAGGAAGGTACTCGTTAAAAACCAGCTTATGCATTGAGAGCGCTTGCGTTACGGATGCTGCTCCGATCACGGCGTCGCACCCGGCCAGCGCGTTTTTAGCCGCGGCGGTAAGGTATTCAGCGCCTCCCGGCCCTATCCCGATTATGCTTATCCTGCGCTTTTGGACGGCATATTTTTCCCCGAGCGCGGCCACCGCCTCGTCCATCGAAAAGCCCTGTTTCTGCGCAGGGGCGCCTATAATGACCGGAGTCGCCCCGGCAGCCTTAGCCGCGTTTATCTTTTCCTCAAACCCGCCGTTCTTTCCGGATGACTTCGTGACAATATATTTTGCGCCGGTCGCCCTGAGCTGCGCGAGGTTCATTTCGTACGAAAACGGCCCCTGGGCGGCAATGATATGCGAGCTCTGGATTCCGGCCGTGGCGCAGGCTTCGATAGACGAAACGGACGGAAGCACCCTTGCCCACACGCGCTGCATATCGAGCCCCGCGAAAGCGCCGAGTTCCTTCGCTCCGGTAGTAAGCAGAATATTGCCCTCGCGCTCCGAGAGCCAATCCTTCGCCTCCGCCACGGTATCCACGTACACCGCGCCTTTGACCTCTTTGTCGGTATCTCTCAAAATACGCATCACGTGCGTATTTGAAGCGGCGGCCGCGGAGGCAATATTTTCAGTGACTGTTTCTGCGTACGGATGCGTGGCGTCGATCACGAGGTCAAAACCTTCCGCAGTGAAAAACCGTTCCATTTCCTGCTCGTCTAACCTGCCTGTGCGGACGTCCAGGCCGTCAATGCCGTCCAGCATTATCTCGCCGTACTCCGTTGCCACGCAAACGGTCAGTGCCGCCGCATCCTTCAGCAGCGACGCGAGCTGTCTTCCTTCCGTTGTCCCGGCAAATATACAGATCTTATCCTTCATATCGGTACCCCCTGGGCGTAACCATTTTACCGTCTATAATGCGAGTCGCGGAATTTCCGATGAATACAGTCGTGAACATATCCGCCTGATAGTCAGAAAGCTCCGGGAGCGTGAGCAGTTTTGTTTCTTCTCCGTCCCGCCCGACATTACGCGTTATTCCGCAGACAGTCTCCGGCGCACGGTGCTTCAGCATTATTTCGCAAGCGCGCCTAAGATGATCCGCACGCTTTTTACTTGCAGGATTGTACAGCACCACGGCGACGTCCGCGATCGCGGCACATTCGAGCCGCTTCTCTATAACTTCCATAGGAGTGAGCAGGTCTGACAGGCTGATAACGGAGAAATCGTTCGTGAGCGGAGATCCGAGCAGCGCGGCACCGGAAGCGGCGGCGGTCACCCCTGCGACGACCTCGACCTCCACGCCGTATTCTGAACACAGTTCGAGCGCAGGCGATGCCATTCCGTATATACCCGCGTCACCGGAGCAGATGAGGGCAATTTTCTTTCCTTCCGCGGCCTGTTCGAGGGCAATGCGGCAGCGTTCTATTTCACGCATCATCGGCGTTGAGAAAAACGTTTTTCCCGGAAAATACGGGCGCATAAGGTCGCAGTAAGCCGTGTAGCCGACGATCACGTCCGCTTCTTCGAGCGTCTTTACCGCCTTCACCGTCATTCCTTCATAGTTTCCCGCGCCGATCCCGACGACATATAGTTTTTTCAAAACGATACACTCCAATCTTCGACCGCGGCAGCCACGGTCACGCCGTTTACGGCAGTTTTTTTAACGACGATCCGGCCTCCGGACGCCGCTGAAGCCCGCTCACATACGTTGCCGACGCCCACCGTCCGCTTCACAAAATCCGATTCCGTAAATTCGCCCGGAACGGCGGCGAGCTCATCCGCGCTGTAGAAAACAGTCTCCGCACCGAGAGCCCTGGCGAAAGAAAGAAGCCCCTCTTCTTCGCATTTAACGTCTATCGAAGCGATGCGGGCAATAGCGCGGATGTCGATCTTGTATTGTCCCAGCACCTGCCCGACCGCGTCCGAAATCACTTCCTCCGTCGTGCCCCGTCTGCAGCCGAGCCCTACCGTTACTGTGCGCGGTACGAGCCTGAGCGTTAAAGCGTACGGCTCTTTTTCATATATCCCGATATAGATGCCTTTATCTCCGTTAAAGGATCGTACGAGTCCGGCGGGCAGTTTTTCAGGAAGCGCGTATTCTGAACTAATGCACACGTCCTGCGTCAATATCGCGGCCGAAATTGCTTTTGCTTTGTCAATAGACGCTATTGCGCAGCCGTGTTCCGCGGCCCATTTGTCGCACGAAAACCTGCGCGCTCCGTCCGTGGCGGTGGTAATGACAGGCGTCGCTCCCGTAAGCTTTGCGACTGTTTCCGCTAAAGTATTTGCCCCGCCGATATGCCCGGAAAGGATCGGTATTACGTACCGTCCCCCGTCATCCATAACGAGCACTGCCGGATCGGCCGTTTTATCTTTTACGTACGGCGCGATCTCTCTCACCGCTATGCCGCAGGCGCAGACAAATATCAGTGCTTCGTGCTGCGTGAAGATCTTCTCCATACCTTCGCTCACGGCTTTATGCGCGGTAAAACCGTATTTAAGTGCGAATTTTTCCGTCGAATGCACGTCTGACCGGTCAATATTCAGAAGGTCGCACAGCTTTATCGCCGTTGTTGCCCCGCGGTCCGAAAAGCAGATGACGGCAATCTTCATACCTTCGCCTCCCGGAACTCCGTTGTCCACGCAGGGTCGTAAAGGCGTGATCTGAAAAAGTCGCTTTCCAGGAAGCCTCCGACAGTGATAAGCGCAGTCTTGGTTATGCCGTTGTCCGCGGCAGTTTTTTCCAGCGTGCCTACCGTGCAGCGGAAGATCTTCTCGTCCGGCCAGGATGCCTTATATATTATCGCCGCGGGCGAATCGGGTAAGTACCCTCCGACCGTCAGTTCCTCAGTGACCTTGCCGAGCAGTCCGGTGCTGAGATAGAGGATGAGCGTCGAGCCGTGGGAAGCGAGCGAGCGCAGCCGTTCCGCCTCAGGTACGTCGGTCCTGCCGGAAACGCGCGTTAAAATTACGGTCTGAGAGACGCCCGGAAGCGTATACTCAGTCTTCATTGACGCCGCCGCGCCGGAAAACGCGCTCACGCCCGGGGTAATGTCGTACGATATGCCGAGCTTGTCCATCTCGCGCATCTGTTCCGCTATCGCACCGTAAATCGAAGGGTCGCCGGTATGGAGGCGTACGGTAGTCTTCCCGCTGCGCTCCGCTTTCGCGATCACGTCCGTAGTCTCCTCCAACGTCATCTCAGCGCTGTCGTATATCTCGCACTCAGGTCTCGCGTACGAGAGCAGTTCGGGATTCACAAGCGATCCCGCGTAAATGATCACGTCTGCTTCTTCGATCTGTTTTTTGCCGCGCACTGTTATAAGATCCGGCGCCCCGCAGCCCGCGCCAACGATGTGTACCATACTTAATTATCCCCTTGTATGTCTCTTAGGATCTCCTTTGCGTCTCCGGTCATGCCGAGTATGCCGTAAACGTTTGAAAACGCGATCACGCCCGCGCGCATCGTGCCCAGATGGCGCTGTGTCAGCTGAAATTCTATTTTCTTCATTATGCTCCGCATCACGTCGTCTTTCAGTCCGTCTGCGTCAATAAGCCTCAGCATATCGTCGGTCATAGCACTGTCCATTATCCGCGCGACGGTTTCGTTTCCCGCCCCGGACAATGCAGCGTGCGATGCGAATATTTCTGCTCTGCAGTCGCCCCAGCGCGAGTGTGTGTTGAACATTCCGCCGGCAAGCTTTACGAGCTTCCCTATATGGCCGATCAGCAGCGCTTCCGAAAAACCCGCCTCCGACGCCAGCGCGAATGCGTCGCCAATGAAATTCGATGTCATTACCGCCGCGGAAGGTTCGAGCCCGAGCGAATTCTTAATAAAATCCGCGCCGTAATTCCCCGGCGTGAACAGCACCGCTTTTTTGCCCGCTGCCGCGCGCACCGAAAGCTCCGTGCGGATGGTCTCCACCACCGCAGAATCGCTCATGGGCTCAACTATACCCGTTGTCCCTAAGATCGAGATGCCTCCCACGATCCCGAGCCTTTCGTTGAACGTTTTTTTCGCGAGTTCCTTGCCTTCCGGCGCATATATCAGGACGCTGAGCCCTCCGCCGTAAGCGTGATCTTCGCACACACTTAAAAGCGCCTCCGTGATCATCCTCCGCGGCGTAGAATTTATCGCGGCGTTTCCGACGCTCTGATCGAGCCCGGGCTTCGTAACGCGCCCGATACCTTCCCCGCCGTCTATAGAAATGACGCCGCGCTCAGCTGTTTTCGTCACTTTCGCGTAAACAGTCATTCCGTTCGTGACATCCGGATCGTCGCCGCTGTCTTTAACGATCCCGCACGAGACTGAAGCCGGTCCGCGGACGGTATCCCGCACTTCGAGCGTCAGTTCGACTCCGCCGGGCGTAAGCAGCCACACGGAACTAAGCTCCCGCTCCTCCAGCAGCATTATCGCCGCAGCTTTAGCCGCAGCGGCCGCGCAGGTCCCGGTAGTATATCCGCGCCTCAGTTTTTTTCCGTCTTTCGTGATAAAACTATCCATATATTGCAGCATATTGCAGCCCGCCGTCAGGTCGCAGCATCATCGCGTTATCTGATACATCAGCGCATTGACGATCGCCGCAGCCACGTTGGAACCGCCTTTCCGCCCCGCCGCGACTATGTACGGCACGTCCGTTTCCATAATAGCATTTTTAGATTCGATTATATTGACGAAGCCCACCGGAACGCCTATCACGAGCGCAGGCTTCAGGCGCCCTTCGTCTATCAGTTCTTTAACACGCAAAAGCGCCGTAGGGGCGTTGCCGATCACGAAAATGAGTTCGCCGTCGAGCCCTGCGGCTTTATCCATGGAGGCAACGGCGCGCGTGCTGCCCTGCTTTTTTGCCGTTTCAGCCACGTCCGGATCGCTCATAAAGCAGTCGATACGAAGGCCGAGCTTCTCCGCCGCGGCCTTGTTGATCCCCGCCTTCGCCATCTGCGTGTCGGTGACAATGCGGCAAGAGCGCCTGAGGGCTTCGAGTGCTTTCGATATGGCTCCGGGTGAAAATTTCAGATTCGAAGCGTAGTCAAAATCCGCCGTGCAGTGGATGACGCGTTTGACAACGGCCTTGTTCTCCTCCGGTATCGGGAAAGGCAGTTCGCTTTCGATTATTTCCATGCTGCGCGCTTCGATAGCGTTCGGATCGGTTATGATCATAATAATACCTCCTTATAGAGCCGCACCGTATTCGAGGCATTTCCGGTAGAACGACGCGGCGGCCTCGGGGTTCGACGGCAGAAACAGATGCGGGTATCCGGCATAGAGCGACGGACCGTACACGACACAGTCCCATTGCCTGCCGCCCGGCTTTACAGCCGTAAACGAATTTCCGTTGTCACTGCTGTCCCAGTAATGAAATTCATGGCCTCGAAGGGTGGTTCCGGCGCTTCCAAAAAGTCCGTCCTCCTTAGCAGTAAGCGTCACGTACCCGAACCTTACCAGCCTGCCCGCGGGAAAGCTTGAATGCGGAAGCACGCCGCACATCTGCCTGCCGTCGAGCATTCTGCCGAGATACTGAAATCCTCCGCATTCGGCGATGGCCGGCATCCCGGACCGCACCGCCTGAGAGACGCTCTTTCGCGAGACCGTATTTTTTTCGAGCTGATCCACGTATAGCTCCGGATAACCTCCGCCCAGCAGCAGTCCCGCCGCTCCTTCGGGAACGGGTTCGTTTTTCAGCGGAGAAAACGTTACTATTTCGGCGCCGAGTTTTTCAAGCAGCGAAAGAGTGTCTTTGTAGTAGAAGCAGAACGCCGCGTCTTTAGCGACGGCGATCTTCACCCGCCCGCATGTTTTGGGCCGTTCGCGGCTGGCAAGCTTAGTTTCGCTGTCGATGGCATTGTCAATTTTGCTTTCTCCGCCAACGTCGATGGCACTTTTAATGTCGCTTTCTCCGTCAACGTCGTACGGCAGTTCTCCGGCGGTTCCGGCGATAGATAAAAGCGCGTCAATATCGAGCGTTTTTTCGCACGCGTCCGCGGCCGCCCCGATCTTTACTTTAAGGTCTTCGATTTCCGCGGCGGTAACGAGTCCCAGATGCCTCGACGGGATCACGCATTCATCCGGGAGCCGCGGTATATACCCTGCAGGCACCGGCGAATCTCCGAAACGGTCCTTCATCAGCCCTTTAACGAGCGTATACGTACCTGCGGACATGCGGTTGAAAATAACTCCGCGAATGCGGCTGTCCTTTTTGAAATTCACAAACCCTTCGATCAGCGCAAGCAGCGAAGCCGCGGCGCCCTTCGCGTCCACGATGAGTACAGCGGGAGTATCAGTCTCATCAGCTACGGTAAAAGAGCTGTTCTCCGTGCCGTCAGGACCGGTACCGTCATAGTATCCCATCACACCCTCGATCACCGTAACGTCATCGCCGGAATTGCCGATGAGCAGTTTCCTAAGGAGCGAAGGCTCGCAGAAAAACGGGTCGAGATTCGCGGAAGGCACGTTTAGAACGGCGCTATGGAACATCGGGTCAATATAATCCGGCCCGCATTTGCACGCTTTTACTCTTAAGTCCCTGCGTTTAAGCAGTTCGAGAACGGCACATACGGCGGTAGTTTTACCGCTCCCGCTCGACGTTCCCGCTATCAATACGCGCGGTCTGTTCATTATGACACCTCGGAAAGTTCTTTAAGAGTCGTGATTATGCGTTTTCCGTTTTCACGGGCGTACGAGATCAGATCGGCGTTCGCACGGTTATATTCCCCTGTCGGACAGCCGCTGTCAATAACAAATTCCACTCTGTCTATTATCTGTTTTGCTTCTAAGGCGTTCGCTTCGGTTACCGGCATATAAGGAGCAGTCAGGATCAGCTTTCCTGCAAGCGGCCCGGCGACGGCAACGTCTACGTCATTTTCCGGAAGTATCCCTGCCGCGAAAGCGATACCGCGCTTCTGCAAAGCACGGTAAAAAGGAATGCCGAAACCTGCTCCGCCCGTGACGAAACACCGGATCTCGCCCGCAGGTGCAGGAAGTTCAACGCACCCTAAAAGAGCGTTAAAAGAACCTGATTCAATGTCGTAAAGCGCTCTTACTGTTTCGTCCTTGAATAATTCCTCCGGAGTACCGTAAGCCGCGATCTTTTCGCCCTTAACACAGACGATGCGGTCAGATATACGCTCCGCAAGATCGATCTCATGGAGACTCATAACGACGGTGATACCGTTATTTTTAGCCATATCCGAAAGTATGCCCAGAAGTTCGATCTTATGGCGGATGTCAAGGAACGACGTCGGTTCGTCCAGCACGATGATCTCAGGTTCCTGGCAAATAGCTCTCGCAAGCAGCACCCTCTGCCGTTGTCCGTCGCTTATTGCCGTGACGTCCTGATCGGCGATATCGAGAGCGTGTACGCGGTCAAGCGATCTTTCGACAACTTCTTTATCGTGCGCCGTCAATAATCCGAAACTTCCTGTGTACGGATACCGTCCGGCGGCAACAAGTTCGCGGCACGTCATCATTTCCGGTCTTACCCTCTGCGTCAGCACTACCGCCATTTTTGTAGCGATCTCTTTTCCGCTTAAAGTGTGGATATCTCTCCCGTCAATATACACCGTTCCGGCTATTGTCGCAAGCTGCCTGGTAATGCTTTTCAGTATCGTGGATTTCCCGGATCCGTTTGGCCCGATCAGCGTCAATATTTCTCCCTTTGCGAGTGAAAAAGCGATGTCCGATATAAGCGGCACTCCGTGATATCCGACGGTAAGAGACTCGAGTTCAAGTTTAGCAGGCAATTTGTCTATATCAGGCATCTTTTTTACGCCCCCTTGAAACCATGAGCCAGATGACGATCGGAGCGCCGATCGCACTCGTAACGGTGCTGATGGAAAGTTCCGTCGGCGAGAACAGCATTCTCGCTGCAAGATCACAAAGCACACAGAATACCGAGCCGCAAAGAAACGACGCCGGTATCATAAGGATCGGTTTATTTGTCTTCAGCAAAATACGCGATATGTGCGGAACGGCGATACCAACGAATGATATCGGTCCGGCAAACGCAGCAACGCATGCGGACAATACCCCTGTCACTATCACTATCGCTATCCGGAATGCTTTAACGTTCATTCCCAGGCTTTGGGCGTATCCTTCGCCCAGCGCGTACGCCGACATGGGTTTCGACAGCAAAAAAGCGATCAGCAGTGCCGGCAGGACAATGAACGAGCAGACACGCACGCTTTGCCACGATGCTCCGGAAAAAGTGCCCAGCGACCAGTGCGTCAGGTTAACGATCTCCGATTCCTTTGCAAAGTTTATAAGGAGATCCGTGACCGCGCTGCAGATATATCCTATCATTATGCCGATCACAAGCAGCATTGACATATTTTTAACTTTTCCGGTAAATAGCAGAACAAGCAGGAGCGACAGCATCGATCCCACAAATGAAGCTATCACGGTGATCGAGAGCGGCATCTGCTTGAAAACGTTAGCCATGGCGATCGTGACGATCGCAAGGAACATCTTCGCACCCGAAGATATACCGAGCACGAAAGGTCCGGCAATCGGGTTCCTGAAGAACGTCTGGATCAGAAAGCCGGAAAGCGACAACGCGCCACCGAGCAATACCGAAAGCAGAATGCGAGGCAGGCGGATCTTCCAGATAACGTTGAATGCCACATTATCGGTCCCGTCGCGCAAAAACACGATCCTGAGGATATCTTTTACCGAAATATCCACACTGCCGCTCTTTATGCTCCATATCACCGCGATAAAGAATAATATCAGGAGAGACAGAAACACTATGCAGTAACGCACAGTATTTCTGCCTTGTACGGTCAATTTACTCATTTAAGTTTGTAAAGATATGTCAGCTGTTCTGTCGAAGCATCCGCCGTGAGCATAAGGTGAATGTCGTTGATCATATTTCCGATCGTGTTCTGGATCTGGAAATAGTCAGGAGTCGTGCACCATACGTTTCCGTTCTTAACAGCTTTCATCTCGGGCAGGAATTCGGCTTTGGATGTGAAAGCTTCGAGCGTATCAGGCTTACCTCCCAGGCTCCAGATGTAAATGATATAATCAGCATCTTTTGCTTTGTCGTAGAATGCTTCCATCTCCATCTGTACTGTACCGGTCTTTCCTACACCTACGTCAGAAAGCGCATAATCTCCGCCGGCGATCGCGAGCATCTTGCTCATGTAGTCGTCCGCATTGCGTGCGTAGAGTTTGCCCTGAGACGTGATGTAGAACATAGCGACGCTCTTGCCTGTTTTTTCGATCTTGGATAGCTCTTCAACGTAATTGTTCTGGGTGTTGAAGACGTTTTCCGCATTTTCTTCCTTGTTGAAAATTGCCCCGTAAAGTTTAGCCCATTCTACGCGCGCCAGCGGATGGTCTTCCTGTGCGGACTGATCGAGAACGATGCTGACTCCGAGGTTTCCAAGCTGTGCGGCAACGTCTTCGGTGAGCATCGTGGAGAAGAATGCGAACGTTGTCCCCTGAGCGGTGATCTTCTCATAATCAGGTGTTTTGTAATTCCCGATGTAAGTCAGTTTTTTCGCGTTCATCGCTTCTTTAACAGCGTCAATATACCATGAATCTACGTCGTATGTTGTCAACGAAATTGCATCGAGCGCCCCGATGGCGTTGATCAGTGACGTTACCGGCGTAGATGATACGAGGATATTGTTTACGGGCTGCTGAAGTATTATGGCATCCTTCGGCGCGTCTTTCGGGACACTCATGTTTTCAGGGACGATCAGCATTACGCTTACGTCGTCTGGTGAGTTAATGACTTTTGCGATCTTATACCCGCCCTTGTAGTAATCCACGCTGAAGAACTTTGCATATTTCAGTTCCATCTGGTGGTCAAGTACGAGTTTTCCGTCGTAATTTTCTTCGGGTGCGTCGGTCGCGGTACCGGGTTCAGCGGTGCTTGCGGCCTGAGTCGGATCATTCTGCTCCGGTTCTTTAACGGTGCAGGCAGACAGCATCGTAACTAACAATACGATCGCTGTCAAGAGTGAAATGGTCTTGAGTTTCATGTTTTCTCTCCTTTTTGAATAGTTTGACCGCAGTCAATAGCATCTGCGGTTCAAGGTTTCTCCGGCGTTTCCCGCGCCGGACAACTCCACCAAAGCAGGGCTGGCATTCGGACTTCCTTTTTCAAGGTCACCGCTGCGGAACAGTTACGGTTTTTCACCGTATTCCCCGTTTGAGGCACAGACGTAAGTAAACCGTGCCCCCTGCTCGCTATCAGGTTGGAGAAATGTGTGTGAAAAGGTCTGCGCGCTGGGCCATTTCACAACATTTTAAGCAGTTCTTTTCGTGTCGTGATGTTCAGGAAGCACACGCTTCTCATCCGTTCTCACGCCATTTCGGAACTGCCCGAAGTATAGCATTTTGTATTATACTTGTAAAGATGGATATATCCGGCGGCAACAACGAATCATGTTAAGAGTTCAGAGTTAAGAGGCGAAGCGAGTGATGACACGAATTTTGGGTCTCATGCGAACCCCGGAATCGGTTCGCATTTCGGTCAAACAAAATTCTTAGCCATTCACTCGGCTTCGCAGAAGTTCAAATGAAGTTTAGGGAGTTCAGAGTTAAGGGTTAAGAGTTTAGAGTTCAGAGTTAAGCGTTAAGAGTTAAGAGTTCAGAGTTCAGAACGCCTGGTTTTCGTTTTTAGTTTTTCAGGCGGTGTTTTTAGAGTGAGGGCACCGTCTGACGGCGGAAATTGCTCATTTAGACGGCCGCAAATGAGAAAAAGAAGGAATGCGGCCGTGCGACCTTCCTCACCAATACGGCCGCAATTGAAAAAAGACAGAGCTGCGGCCGTGCAAATTGCTCATCGATACGGCCGCAAAAGGGAAA
>JAFWQX010000181.1 GCA_017508875.1 Clostridia bacterium
CTGGAAAGCGAGATCTCGGGTGAGGATAATTTCCGCCTCTTCAGGCAGTCTCAGGCCGGAGCGTTTGAGTTTAAGGACAATTGCGCTTCTCCATATGAAGATATCATCAAGCCCGAATGGCGCTGGAAACGGCCGGACCGCGACGCGTCAATGGAATTTTCGGCAATGGGCTACTATTTCGCGAAAGAACTCACCAAACGTATTGACGTCCCGCTCGGCCTTATTATGGTCGGACCCGGCGGCGCGTGCCTCCGCGAACTCATGCCGGAAAAACTGGCGATTGACCGCGGCTATACGGTCGGGGCCAATATGCCCGTAGGCGGTTATTACAATACGCTTTTAAGCCCGTTCGAAGGCTTCGCGTTCTACGGACAATTATTCTTCCAGGGCGAGAGCGAAGGCATCTGGAAAGAAATGGCTTATAAATACGCGGACGATCTGGCGGCAATGATAATCGACGAGCGCGAGCGTTTCGGTGTGAACTTCCCGTTCTACAACGTGCAGCTTTCGTCGTACAGGGAAGAGGGAAAGACGTTTTTCCCGTTCCTGCATATCGTAAGACTCGAACAATTTCGGGCGCTTACACTCATACCTGACTCGCATTTAGCCGTTGACCGCGATCTCGGCGCAGATCCGGACTACCCCGACTGGCCGCATTCGCCTCATAAGGCGGAGCTCGGAAGAAGGCTCGCAATGCAGGTCTGGGCGTACGAATACGGCGGAAAAGCGCATATGCCGGACGCGGCGGAGTACGAATCACCGCTGCCCGTGAGCGTCCGTCCGGGACCTGAGCCGGGCACTTTTGAAATTAAATTCATAAATGCCGGAAGCGGCCTCAGAACGTGCGGAGGCGGAGAGCCCAAAGGCTTCGGGATACTCGCTAAGGGCGAAGAAGAGCCTGCGCCTGCGTGTGCAAAGATCACCGGCCCGGACACCGTACTCGTAACTGCCGGAGAAGCGAAGCTAAGCGGCGCCGGAGCCGAAGCAGTCACGTTCGCGCACTTCCATATCGCAGGTAAAGCCGAAGCCGATCTCGAGAACTCGTTCGGACTTCCGGCTCCGGCATTCAGGCTCGGTATCGGATAAGTCGGTACAGACCTCAAATGACGCGAATGACAGGGAACGGCGTGCCATACTTTCCCGAAAAAATTAACAACACAAATTAACGGATATATTAACAGGTAAAAAAATTGAAACGTTCGGAAATCGATATGGTCGGCGGGCCGCTTTTAAAAAGCGTGATCATTTACACGCTGCCGATCATTTTTACAGGTATATTGCAGCTGCTGTTCAACGCCGCGGACCTTGTCGTAGTAGGAAGGTTCAGAGGCAGCGTATGCGTTGCCGCCGTCGGAAGCACCGGCGCGCTCATAAACCTGATCATAAATATGTTCATAGGATTGTCCGTAGGCGCGGGCGTCGCAGTCGCGCAGGCTAAAGGCGCCGGGAACGGTAAAGAAATGCACAAAGCCGTGCATACTTCGATATTGACCGCGCTGATCAGCGGCGTCGTCCTTACCGCGGCGGGCATATTCCTCGCAGGCCGCCTGCTCGAGCTCATGGACACTCCCGAAGATATCCTGCCGCTTTCGACCAAATACATGCGCATATATTTCGTCGGTATATTGTCGTCAATGGTATATAATTTCGGCGCGGCTATCCTTCGCGCGCTCGGTGATACCAGAGGCCCCCTTATGTTCCTCACGATCGCCGGGATCGTTAACGTCGGACTGAACTTGCTGTTCGTGCTGGCGTTCGGTATGGACGTCGACGGCGTCGCATGGGCCACAGTGATAACGCAGACGATCGCCGCCGTGCTCGTGCTCATGTCTCTGGCCAGGCGGGACGACGCCGCGAAACTTCGCTTCCACAAACTGCGCATATACAAAGAATCGCTGCTGAAAATAATGAAAATAGGGCTTCCGGCCGGTTTTCAAAGCGTAATGTTCAACATTTCTAACGTATTCATCCAGTCTTCGGTGAATTCCTTCCAATCCGTCGCCGTTTCGTCCGGAAATTCCGCCGCGAGCAATATCGAGGGCTTCGTTTACGTTTCGATGAACGCTTTCCACCAGACGGCTCTGAACTTCGCCGGACAGAACGTGGGCGCCGGGAAGGCAAAGCGTACTTCAAAGATCCTGATCTGCTGCCTCGGCTGCGTCTCCGCGTTCGGAATAGTGCTCGGAGTACTCGGATACATATTCGGCCGTCCGCTCCTGTCCATCTACATCGTTGACTCCCCGGAGGCGATAGGCTACGGTATGACGCGCCTCGCATTCATATGCCTGCCATACTTCCTCTGCGGCCTGATGGACGTCACGACGGGAACTCTGCGCGGCATGGGCTCTTCGTTCGTGCCTATGGTGATAACGATCGTGGGCGTTTGCGTGATGCGCATGGTATGGATATTCACGATCTTCTCGATACCGCGCTTCCACACCCTCGAGATACTCTATCTGTCTTACATAATATCGTGGATAATTTCTTTTGTTGCACAATTGATAGCATTCAGAGTAGTATATAATAAAATAAACAGATCGTCCGGGACCGGTAAGGACGCAGGCGCTCCGGAAGGAGACCGTGCTGAAATGATCGACGGCCGCGGAGGGGAGGAAAACGTATGAAAAAATGGAAACTGATCGCTCCGATATTTGCCCTCGCACTTTTTGCCGCATTGCCCGCGCTCAGCGGCTGCGCGCATAAAGGCCCTTCACTCGAAAAACTGCTCGAAAAACCGGCTTCTTTCCCCATATCGTTCAAATACGGTAAAAAAACGTACCACGGCTTCGATGAGGATTTCGAGCAGGTGTCTAACGTAACTGAAAAAGTTGAAGACGGAAAACGCATCACGGCGCAGTTCCTTCACACGGAAAGCGGCGTTTCGTTCACCGTGGAGGGCAAGGAATATTCGGCCTACGACGCGTGCGAATGGACGGTCTGGATAGAGAACAACAGCGGTAAAAAGACGCCGGACAATTTCTCCGAGATCTGCGCGCTCGACTGGGAGGCGAAGGGGAAGAACGCCGTGCTGAAAGGGATCAACGGCGACCTCGGTGACATGTACGCGCCGTACGAGTACAAGATGGCGAACAATATGGTTGTGAAGGGCACCGACACGGGGCGTCCGACGCACGTTGACTTCCCGTACTTCAACCTCGAATACGGAAACGGAGGCACGTTTATTGCCGTCGGCTGGCCCGGAAGCTGGAAGGCCACTTTCGAAGGAAAGGGCGCGGATAAGACCCGCGTTACCGCCGGACAAAACTACACCGACATGTTCTTAGAACCGGGCGATAAAATACGCACGCCGCTCATCGTGATGGTCAATTATTCCGGCCGCGACGAGGATAAAAATATGAATCTGTGGCGACACTGGTTCATTGACTGCAATATGCGCCACCCGGAAGGAAAACGTTTCGAACCCGTATTCTGCGCTTCTTCCGGCGCTTCGGGCATGACAACGAAACAGTTTAAAAAGCTCATTAATACCTACGAGGAAAACGATCTGAAACTCGACTACCTCTGGATCGACGCCGGCTGGTATCTGAACGCAAAAGGGGAGCCCTGCCCGTGGACTGAAACCGGCACGCTCGACGTCGATACGGGCAGATTCCCGGACCGTTTCGCGGAGGTTTCAGAACTTATGCACAGCTACGGCGGTAAAGTCATGCTGTGGTTCGAAGCGGAGGTAATGCGCTGCAATAAAGAAGATTTCGTCGAAAATATGCCAGGCTTCAAAAAAGAGTGGTACCTCGGGACCGCGGCGGGAGGAAGCTGGCTCGAAGGACAGCTGTTCGACCTCGGAAATCCGGAGTGCCTCGAATGGCTGCTGAACAGGATATACAAGGTTATTGACGACGGAAACATAGACATGTTCCGCTCCGACTTCAACGTGAACCCCGGGCCGGTATGGAGGATCGCCGACGACTTCTTTAAAGACGGGTACGTCGAGAACAGGTACGTTCAGGGCTACCTTAAGATGTGGGATTCGCTGCTCGAACGCTATCCGGCGATGATGATCGACTCGTGCGCGTCCGGCGGAGGCAGGAACGACATCGAGACGCTGCGCAGGAGCGTGCCGCTTCACATCAGCGACTTCTGGGACGGCAACGACGACGGCTTTAACGAGCGCCAGACATGTATGCTGGAGCTTTCGCGCTGGATTCCGTACTTCAAGCTGGAGGTACATTCCACAGCTCCGGCAACGATCTACAATTACCGCTCGTCAATGGCTCCGTGGTTCATTCTGAGCGTGGATTATACGAATCCGAACTCGAACTGGACGCTCGCAAAGCAGGGCGAAACTGAATGGCGAGAACTTTCCAAATACTACTATTCCGACTTCTATCCGCTTACCGAATGTGATAAATCTCCCGCCGCCTGGAGGGCGTGGGAATATTACGATCCCGGAACGGACAGCGGCGCGATCCAGCTCTTCCGCGGGCCGGAGTCCGGGACGTCTGAAATGACGCTCAAGCTCTCTGGCTTAGGCGGCGGAAAGTACAGGCTGAGAAACGCTGACGGCAGCCTGGAGAAGGTCGTGAGCGGCAGCGCGCTTAAGAAAGGTTACAAGTTCAGCCTTCCCGAAGCGGAATCGTCCGATATCATTTTCTTTGAAAAAGTAAGATAAAAGCATATAAAGGCATATAAAGGCAGGAAAAAGCAGGAAAAAGCAGGAAAAGGCAGGAAAAAATGACCGCTTTATATATTGTCCTCGGTATAACCGGAGCGCTTTTGCTGATCACGGCGGCAGTTTCGCTGTGGATATATTTTATAACCTTCTACAATAAAAACGATCGCGACGTTTCCCGCGAGGTGCTGAAAGGCCGCGACTACGACCCGTTCCACGACGAAATGGTCGAGATTATTGACCGCGCCATAAAAATACCGTTCGAGGAGGTCAAAATACGCTCGTACGACGGGTTAAGTTTGTACGGCAGGGTGTATTTGCGGCGCGAAGGGGCTCCGTTTCATATCCAGTTTAACGGCTATAGGGGCAACGGTATAAGGGATTTTTCCGGCGGTCTTCAGCTCGCGCTTAATGCGGGCGGGAACGTCCTTTTGGTGGATCAGCGCGCGCACGGTAAGTCGGAGGGGCACAATATCTGTTTCGGCGTTAAAGAGCGTTTCGACGTCGTTTCGTGGGTGGATTACGTGCTCCGCCGCTTCGGAAAAGATAC
>JAFWQX010000182.1 GCA_017508875.1 Clostridia bacterium
CTCCCCACATCCGGCTTCCTTCAGATTCCGCCTCACGACGGACACCCTTGCCTTCGGCTAACAGTTCCTACTGCCAAGTCTGTAGCGGACTTTCACCGCCAAGTAATCGCGCATGCCGAGCGCACAAAAACAAGCCGGACGGCCCTGTCGCAAAGCGTTCAGACTGTCCGGCTTTAACTTATTTAGTTCAATTCGTCAGATCGGACTATATCAGTCGATTTTCGGAAGTTTCGCCAAAGAAACGGCGAGGTCTTCGTCGGTCGGGCAATAATCGTCCATAAGTCCGTCGTGGTATTTCTGGTACGCCACAAGGTCGAAGTAACCTGTTCCGGTGAGACCGAACACGATGTTCTTTGCCTCTCCCGTCTCTTTGCACTTAAGCGCCTCGTCGATAGCGACCTTGATCGCGTGAGAGCTCTCCGGAGCGGGCAGCGTGCCTTCAACTCTCGCAAACAGCTCGGCAGCCTTGAACACTTCTGTCTGAGGCACTGAAACGGCTTCCATGTAACCGTCAGCGTACAGCTGTGAAAGCGTTGAGCTCATGCCGTGATAGCGAAGTCCGCCGGCGTGGTTCGGAGCGGGAATGAAGCTCGAACCGAGCGTGTACATCTTCGCGAGCGGGCATACCATACCGGTGTCGCAGAAATCGTATGCGTATACGCCTCTCGTGAAGCTCGGGCAGGACATAGGTTCGACGGCAATGATGCGGGTGTCAAGCTTGCCCTTGATCTTATCGCGCATGAACGGGGCAATAAGTCCGCCGAGGTTCGATCCGCCTCCTGCGCAGCCGATGATGATGTCAGGCTTCACGCCTATCTTATTAAGCGCCGCTTCGGTCTCAAGGCCGATCACGCTCTGGTGAAGGAGCACCTGGTTAAGCACGCTGCCGAGCACGTATCTGTATCCGGGCGTACCGACGGCGACTTCTACGGCTTCCGAGATCGCGCAGCCGAGGCTTCCGGTAGTTCCCGGGAATTCCTCTAAGATCTTGCGGCCGACGTTCGTTGACATCGAAGGCGAAGGAGTTACGTCCGCGCCGTACGTGCGCATAACTTCGCGCCTGAACGGCTTCTGCTCATATGAAACTTTAACCATGTACACTTTGCAGTCAAGGCCGAAATATGAGCAGGCCATTGACAGCGCTGTGCCCCACTGGCCGGCGCCGGTCTCGGTCGTGACTCCCTTGAGGCCCTGCTTTTTAGCGTAATACGCCTGTGCGATAGCGGAATTCAGCTTATGCGAACCGCTCGTGTTATTGCCCTCGAACTTGTAGTAGATATGAGCCGGAGTACCCAGCGCTTTTTCGAGGAAGTACGCTCTTACCAGCGGCGACGGGCGGTACATTCTGTAGAAGTTAAGCACTTCATCCGGGATCGGGAAATACTCGGTGTCGTTGTCAAGCTCCTGCGCGATCAGTTCTTCACAGAACACGGGGGCAAGTTCTTCCGCCTTCATGGGCTGGTGTGTGCCGGGGTTAAGCAAAGGCGCAGGTTTATTGACCATAGCCGATCTGATATTGAACCAGGCTGTCGGGATCTCGTTTTCGTTTAAGTAGGTTTTGTAGGGAATTTCGTTCATAACAACCATCCTTCCTTTCTTCGTTTCGGTTATGAATTTCGTTTGGTCTATGTGTGTTTTTCTTCTAAATACTGTTTTAGGAACAGGATCGCCTGCCTGTATCCTTCAAAGCCGAGGCCCGCGTACGTCTTTATGCATGCCATCCCGGCGTACGATATCTGCCTGAACGGTTCGCGCGACGATACGTCTGAAATATGCACCTCGACCGCCGGGATATTGACCGCCTTCAAGGCGTCAAGTATCGCCACGCTCGTGTGGGTGTACGCCGCCGGGTTGATCACGATACCGTCGAATTTTCCCGGTGTGTTCTGTATTTCGTCAACAATCGCGCCTTCGTGGTTCGATTGGAAACATGTGACGCAGACCCCCGCTTCTTCCGCGCTTTTCGAAATAAATCCGAGCAGCGCCTTGTAATCGCTTTTTCCGTAAATATCGGGCTCGCGTATGCCGAGCATATTGATATTCGGTCCGTTGATCACCAATAATTTAAGTCTGTCCTCCGGGCTGGGAGCCGCCCAGCTGCCCGTTTCGCTCGTGTACATCTTCGCCGCGATCCTCTCATATACCGCCTCGGCCGTTTCTTCCGGTATCGAATTACCGGTAAAGCGTTCTGAAGACTTAACTGCCTGCATGACGAGCATGTAAAGGCCGTTTAGTGCCTTCATACCGAGCCTTTCGGCCTGCATCAGCAACGCGGTCTTTTGGGGATTATAGATCGCGTCAAGCACGCATTTTACATTGGGAAGCGAGGTGAGGTCAAGAGGAGATTTTCCGGTGTCCGGGTACATCCCCACAGGCGTCGCGTTCATTACCATCACGGCGTCAATATGTTTCTCAAGATTTCCGTAATTGTTCTCCCCGCTCCTGCTGATATTTACGGCGATCCCGCCCAGGTCGCGCACTGCCTGCATAAACGTCACGCCGGTGCCTCCGGAACCGAGCACGAGCACCTTTTTCCCGGAAATATCCAGCCCGGAAAGACCGATCAGCTTGCGCGTGCCGAAAATATCTGTATTGTCACCGAAAAGCGTACCGTCCGCGCGCCTGACTATGGTATTCACCGAACCCAGCCTGGCGGCGTTGTCCGAAAGTTCGTCGATATAAGGCAGTACCGTTTTTTTATACGGGATAGTGACGTTAAGGCCGTCGAATTCTCCCCTCTTAAGGAACGGTCCGACTTCATCCTCTTTCAGTTCAAAGAGTTTATAATCGTAGTCGCCCAGTTCGGCGTGGATCTGGGGCGAGTAGCTGTGGACAAGTCTTCCGCCTATCAGTCCGCATCTCAGTTTCATATCAGACCACCTCGCTGTAGCTGCCCAGGTACGTAAAGCTTTCGCACGCGGAGGGCAATTCTGCTATCAGTTTTAGAAATTCCGGCGCATACACAGAAACGTCGAGGTCGAAATAGAACATGAATTCAAATTCGCGTTCCGGTATCGGGCGGCTCTCAAGTTTAAGAAGATTGATCCCGAGCGCGTAGAACCTCGACAGCAGTTTGTAGAGGCTGCCCTGTTCGTGCGGAAGCGTGACCATCAGGCTCGTGCGGTTCGCGCCGGGAAGGATTTCGAGGTGGCGCGTAATACACACGAAACGGGTGTAGTTATTGTCCTTGTTCTCCGCGGCAGCTTTTAAACATTCGAGCCCGTAGTATCCCGCACATTCCGGATTTGACAGCGCCGCGATATCGTTTCTCCCGCTCTCCGATACGAGTTTTGCCGCGAGCGCAGTGTTTTCGTACGGGATCTGCCTTACGCCCGAGAGCGAATTCAAAAAGTCCGAGCACTGCATAAGCGCCTGCGGATGGGAGTAAACTTCTTTAATGTCCTCCAATCGCGTCCCGGGCTTTGCGAGCAGGCTGTGCGTGATCTTCATTCTGGCGCTTCGGACAATATAAAATCTGTGCTTCATCATCAGGTCGTACACCGTGTTCACCGTTCCGGCGAAGCTGTTTTCTACCGGGACAATGCCGTATTTGCAGAGCCCTTTTTCGATCGCTCCGAATACCGATTCGAAGCTTGAAAAGTACATTATATTCGGATTTTTAAAAAGTTTCAGGCAGGCGTATTGAGAATTGGTCCCCTCCACGCCCTGGCATGCGACAGGCGCGAATTCAGGCAGCAGCTTCTCGCTTCCTTCTATTGCGCCTCCTATCTTTTTGCAAAGATCGCCGGACAGGCCCATAATATTCTGCTGATACGAGCGGCTGAGTTCGAACAGCAGCCTTAAAAGCAGCACCGACTGGCTCTTAAGCTCTTCCGGAACGTTCTCCACCGTGCGTGCCAGTTTATCCTGTTCGCGTTTTGCGTCAAACACTCCGAGCCCGTGTTCGCGCTTGTATTCGCCGATGTTTTTAACGATATCCATGCGCTGCTCGAACAGTTTGAGGAGCTCTGCGTCAACTTCATCGATCTGCTTCCTGTATTCAGTCATATCCGGCTTTTTTTCATTCAAAATATCCATATAGCGTCGTTCCTTCCGCTCTTATTTCCTGTCGTTTGCCTCTCCTGCGAGCGCGTCGTACACAGCTATCGCCGCTGCCGCCTCCACGCACGCCAATGCTCTGGGGACAATGCACGGGTCGTGTCTGCCTTCTATTTTAAGCGTTGCTCCCGTGCGTGTTTCGAGGTCAATGCTTTCCTGCTCTTTTGCTATAGAGGGCGTGGGTTTGAACGCTGTGCGGAACGTAAGCGGCATTCCGTTTGTTATCCCGCCCAAAATTCCGCCCGCATTGTTCGTGCGCGTTCTGACAATTCCGTTGTCATAGTAAAACGGGTCGTTGTTCTCGCTGCCCCTTTTCTTCGCGGCACCGAATCCCGCGCCGAATTCGATACCTTTGACCGCGGGGATCCCGAACACTATCGAAGCGATACGGCTCTCCATTCCGCCGAACAGCGGTCCGCCGATCCCGGCTTCGAGCCCGAGCACCGCGCATTCTATTATTCCTCCGAGCGAATCTCCTTCCGCCTTCGCTTTGAGTATCGCTTCCTGCATCATCTGACCAGCCGTATCGCTTACCGTCGGGAAGGCTTTTCCGGATATATCTTCCGCAAGTTCGCCTTCATCTTCAATGCCGCCGATGGCACAGATGCGCGAGATTATGCTTACGTGCTTCGATTCCAAAAGCTGTTTGCATATCCCTCCCGCGATGCACATAGCCGCCGTCATTCTGCCGGAGAACTGTCCTCCGCCCGACATATCTGCCTTCCCGCCGTATTTTACGAACGCAGTGTAGTCAGCGTGACCGGGCCTCGGTATATTCTTTAATTTAGCGTAATCCGAAGGTCTCGTGTTTGTGTTGCGAATAATCGCCGAAATTGGGCCTCCGCACGTTCTTCCGTCTTTAATGCCTCCAAGAAATTCCGGTCTGTCCGCCTCGAAGCGCGGCGTAGAGTAACTGTTTCTCCCCGGCGCCCTGCGTTCCATAAAGCGCATAAGTTCGGTTTCGTTAATATCAAGTCCGGCCGGTATGCCTTCGAGCACCATTCCGATCGCTTCGGAATGCGACTGCCCGAATATCGTTAATTTTATATTTTCTCCGTAAGTATTACTCATTTTCTCCGGCCTCCTTTATGGATCCGCAGTCAGTCCCGCACCCGGACGTGATATCGTTCTTTAACACGTCCCAGAAGCCGGGAAACGATTTCGATACGCAGCCCGGGTCCGATATCACTACGGGCCTTTGCGCCGCTCCGGCAGCGATTCCGGCCGCCATTGCGATGCGGTGATCGCCGAACGGATCTACGTTTCCACCGGAAAGTGTACGTCTGCCCTCTATGACGAGCCCGTCTGCCTGCTCGAACGCAATAGCGCCGATCGAATCCAGCATTGACGCAGTAGAACGGATCCTGTCGGATTCTTTAAGCCTCAGTCTCGCGGCGCCTGTGATGCGCGTGATTCCTTCTGAAACGGCAGCGAGGGAGGCAATCGCGGGAACGAGGTCAGGTATTTCCGATGCGTCGAGGCTGATCCCGCAAAGTGTATTTTTGCGGACCGTCACACAGTCGCCGGTCAGCGCGACCGTGGCTCCGAAAGCACGTAAAACGTCAATTATTCTCTTATCCCCTTGCGCCGAATCCGCTCTGAGGCCGCAAACCGTGACTCCGCGCGCTGACATTGCCCCCGCACAAAGCAGGAATGCCGCGCCTGACCAGTCGCCTTCGATAAAATGCATGCCGGAAAGTGAATAGCGTTGACATCCGGGGACAATGTATTTTCCGCCGGCATATCTGAATTCGATTCCGGCTTTTCTAAGCGCGTCCTCGGTAAGCTTTATGTAATCCGACGACTCCGTTTTGCCTTCGACCGTAAGCGTGCTCATACCTTCCAGAAGGGGCAGCGCAAAAAGTATGCCGCTGATGAACTGCGACGAAACATTACCTGGGAGCGAATAATGACCGGGGCGCAGCCTGCCGCTGATAAACAGTTCATTACTGGATTTCGAAAACTCTCCGCCGCCGCCTGAAAGTGCGTCCAGAAGCGCGTCCATCGGCCTTTCCGGGAGCCTGCCTTCCATCGTGAATACAGCCGTTTTCCCGAGCGCGCAAACGACGGGAACCAGGAATCTTAACGTTGACCCGCTCTCACCCGCGTTGAGGCGTACAGGTTCGCTGCCGCATTGACCGCATGGCCTGACCGGGTCAATAACGAAGCGCGTTACGTTTCCTTCTGTGCTGCCGGTTATTCCCGCGCCAAGCGCTTTTAAGCACGATACGGTGGCGTCAATATCTTTCGACTTTTCGCGTATCGCTATCTCTGTCCTGCTGCCCGACAGCGCCGCGCAGATCAACATGCGGTGGGCAACCGATTTCGACGAAGGCACATATGCCATGCCGGAACGTGATCCGGGCATGACAGTCACGGTTTTTCCGTCTTTTGCGAACAATATTCCGTTTTCAGACGGTTTTTTGTTCATCGTATTCCTCCGTCCAGCATCAGTTCTTCGATCTCTCCGAGCCCGAATTTTCTGAGCTCGCACTCCCCGATCCTGCGCGGGAGCACGACATTGATATGATCTGTCTGCGCCTTTTTATCCCCGAAAACGTACGGAAGCAGTTCTTCTGCCTTGTATTCCGTATCGATCGGAAGGCCGTTTTCCGAAAGCACGCGCTCGAGCCTCGCGGGAACGTCGTCGCCGCAACAGCCTCTGTTACACGCGCTTCTCGTGATTATCGCCATTCCGGCAGCTACTGCAATGCCGTGAAGCACTGTATATCCGGAAGCGGCTTCGATAGCGTGTGCGAAAGTGTGGCCGAAATTCAGCATCATTCTCGCCCCGGTGTCGCGCTCGTCCTCTTCGACGAATCTGCGCTTTATATCCACGCAAGCCGCTATAAGAGCTTCCGCGTCCTGCCCGCGATCCGCGTTTTCGATCGTGGTAAAAAGCACTTCGTCCGCGATCATCGCAGTCTTTATCGCCTCCGCCAAACCGGAACGGTACTGTTCCTCCGGAAGCGTATTGAGCGTGAGCGTATCGCAGAGCACGAGCGAAGGCTGATGGAACGCTCCGACCTGGTTCTTTCCGCCGGGAAGGTCAATAGCAGTCTTTCCTCCGACCGATGCGTCAACGGCAGCGAGCAGCGTAGTAGGCAGCTGCACGAACCTCACGCCGCGCTTAAACGTTGCCGCCGCAAAGCCCGTGATATCGCCCGTAACACCGCCGCCGAGGGCAACGAAAATGTCGTTTCTCGCGATATTGTCCGAAAGCGCCTTTTCAAGGATCCGGAAGTATGTGTCAATGTTTTTGAAGCCTTCTCCGTGCGGGAACGTGAAAGTGCTCACGCCGAGCCCGGCGCCCTCAAGGCTTTTTCGGACAACGTCTGCGTACAGTCCGTATACCGTGTCGTCCGATACGAGCAGCACCTTTCCTGCCCCGCCGAGCGCCTTTATATATTCCCCCGCAGTGCTTAACAGCCCTTCGCCGATGATCACGTCATAGCCGGCGGAAACGTTTACCCTTATCTTTTTCATCTTCCGTCAGCCTCCTCTTTCATCCGTCTGCCTTCGGCCAGCAGCTTCACCAGTGTTTCACGGTCGCCGGAATCTATTGCCTCTTTGTATTTATTAAGCTGCTCTATAAGTCCGCCGAGCTCCCGGGAAAGATTATCCGAATTCTCCAGGAACAGTTCCGCCCACATTTCCGGGTTCAGCCACGCGACTCTCGTAAGATCCTTGTAGCTGCCGGCGGAAATGCCTTTGTGATTCTTCGATGATGGACTTTTTACGTACGCGTTCGAGACTACGTGAGCGAGCTGCGACGTGAAAGCGATCATTTCATCGTGCTTTTCGGCTGTTGTCACGGTATATTTTCCGAATCCCGCAGGAGCGAGCAGTTCTTTCATTTTTGACAAAAGTTCAATGTCCGGCGACCCGCACGGCACGAGTACCATAGGAGCGCCGGAAAACATATTCGCTTTCGCGTATTTGTATCCCGAATACTGGGTGCCTGCCATCGGATGGCCTCCCACGTACGTAAAACCGTATTTCTCCGCTATTTTAGAACAGCCTTCCACCACTACGCGTTTCGTTCCGCACGCGTCGATAACTACGGGCTTATCGCCTATGAACCTGCCCATTTTTTCCAGGTAGGCGATCGCCGCTTCAGGGTAGAGGCAGATAATAACTATATCGCACTCTGATATATTGTCCGCGGTAAGCTCGGCGTGTACGTCGCCGGAAAGCATCGCAAAATCAAGCACCTGGCGGCTTCTGTTTGCCCCCAGCACCCTGTGCCCTTCTTTCGCGTACGCTTTCGCAAAAGACCCGCCTATAAGTCCGAGCCCAACTATTCCCGCGGTCATAAAACAGCCTCCCTGACTTTTCTGACTTTCTTTGAAAGGGCGTCATATTCTTCCGGCCTGAGCGACTGTGCGCCGTCACAGAGGGCGTGGATCGGATCGTTATGGACTTCGATGATAAGTCCGTCTGCTCCGGCGGCCACGGCCGACAATGCCATCGGCGGCACCATACGCGCTATTCCGGTGGCGTGGCTGGGGTCAACGATTACGGGCAGGTGCGACAGTTCGTGCAGCATCGGTACAGCGGATACGTCCAGCGTGTTTCTGTAGTAATCCGAGAACGTCCTTATCCCGCGCTCGCAGAGAATGACCTGCTCGTTTCCGCCCGCCATAATATATTCGGCGCTCATGAGCAGTTCTTTCAGTGTATTTGCCAGGCCGCGCTTTAACAGGACCGGTTTGCCGAAATGTCCGAGCTCGATCAGCAGATCGAAGTTCTGCATATTCCGCGCGCCTACCTGCAGGATATCGACGTCTTCGAACAGTTTAAGGTCGTGGGCGCTCATGATTTCTGATACGATCGGCAGCCCCGTTTCCTGTCTGGCGATCTTCAGCAGTTCGAGGCCCGTAGCCTTAAGCCCCTGGAAATCGTAGGGAGAAGTCCTGGGTTTGAACGCGCCGCCGCGAAGGATGTTTGCCCCGGAAGCTTTTACCGCTTTTGCGATCGATACGATCTGCTCCTCCGTTTCGACCGAGCACGGTCCGGCGATCATGCAGAAATTACCGCCGCCGATCTTCACGCCTTTCGCGTTAACGACAGTATCGTCGGGATGGAATTTTCTGTTGCAGCGCTTAAACGTTTCTGAAACTCTTTTTACAGACTCGACGATGTCAAGGCTTTCGATGAGTTCCATATCTACTTTCGCCGTGTCGCCTATAAGACCCAGTACGGTCTGGTACGCGCCGGTGGATATATGTACGCCGAGGCCCTGGCTTTCCAACCAGGAAATAAGCTGTTTGCGCCTGTTCTCGTTTACGTTGGATTTAAGAACAACTATCATCTGTTATTCCCCTTTTTCAGCAAAATACGCATTTGATCGTATGGCGGCAATACGCCTCCATACAGCCCTTACGGACAATTATTTTTTGTAATATGGAAAGTTCCGGCGTACCGGGTGCCGGATGAAAGAAAAAGAAATCAGAACTTCCGCCATCGCCAGTTACGCGCGGAAACGGCAAAATAGAATGCAGAATATACGGCTTTGCTTACGTAAGCGTTCCGGTCAATATTCAGCATCAACATCACCCTCGTTCTGCGTGTAAATTATGCGGGAACCTGGCGGAACCTGCATTGAGTGCATTTTAACAGCTATTGACGGCCCCGTCAAGCAGTTTTTTTAAAAAGTTACTATTTTCTCCGCGGTATGATACGCTTCGGTACGAAATTGCAAAATAAAACCGCGGTCTTCCGGCCGCGGTGTTTTATCTGAATATTAGTATCGCAGGATCATTTTTTCTTAACGGTCACTTCGTCGTCATCGTCGAAATCGTCGTCGTCAAAATCGTCGTCGAAGTCGTCGTAATCGCCGTCATTTTCCTTATCCTTCTCCTTCTGCGCCGCGATCTTCGCTTTGAGCGGAGGATCGAGGTTTATAAGGAACTGGACAAAGTACAGGGCACAGAAAATACCGACCTTTACAAACTCGTTCTTAGGCGGCGTGATGTTCACAAGGAAGAAAAGCACTCCAACGACCACGGCAGCTATAAAGATGATAGCTTTCGCCACCACTTTAACGATAAATACCGGTTCGGAAAGTCTCCTTCTGTTATCGATCAGCGGGAACACCAGATCGATCAGCAGCACGGAAAGAAGTGCCAGCGGCATGCCTATGTATGCGACCATTACGTAATTAAGCGAACCTTTTTCGCTAACGTTCTTCCCCGGGAACACGTTAAGGTAAGCCAGCACTACGAGAACGATCGCGAGCATGAGCACTACTGTGAAAATATCTGTAAGCAGTTTTCTTTTTTTCATTTGAAATACCTCCGGCATCAAAAGAATCCGGTGAAGGATATCTTTTGCGCGCATATTATACCCGAAATTTTCCGATTTGTGAATATGTGTTTTTTATCACTTTTCGATTGGGTCCGCGAAAAATCCGGGATCGTTTACCACGAATAATCTCCGCTTCTCGAATCAACCGTAATACCGTACAGCGTCTTTACGAATTCACAAATTTCTCTGTGTGCATCAAAAAAGTTCTGATAGCGCGGATTCGTACAGTGTGTAAGCTCGGATTTTGGAATATTATCCATGTACGCCGCCGTAAGCATCAGCTTCCTGAGTTCGTGCTTCGCAAAGTCCGATTGGGCGTCGAGCACCGCGACCTCCATAGCTATCCTGCTCCCGCACGGCATGATCTTGATAATATTCGGAAGATCTGCCTCTTTCGCCGCGGCGCTCAGCAGATGCTGTATCGAATGCATCGTATCCGGATAAAGCAGTTCGTCGTGCTCGGGATTTTTAAATACGATATAAAAGAAGCTGAGCCTCGAATCACCCACCTGGAGCTCTTTCCCGAGCCTTACGCCCTGGCCGTTGAAATTTGCGGGGGCAACTCCGTCCGAAACGACGGGATCGATCACGTTGAACGCTTCGGGTCTTATTCTCCTCACTACAGGACGTGCCGGGGCGTCAATATCCGCCGGGGCAGTTCTCTGTTCTTCTGCCGCAGGCTTAGGCGCAGCCACAGGCTCCGTTCTGTTTTTAGGCGGCCTTCCGCGCCTTTTAGGCCTCGGTTCCTCCTGAGGCGCAGAGAATAGCGAGAGGGGTTCGGAAACGGCCTGAGCGCTCTCTGAAGCCCCTTCACGGGCAGGCTGAGGAGCATCGGCTGTTTTATTCTTCGGAGGTCTTCCGCGGCGCTTGGGCTGAGCGGGAACGGTAACGCCCGGAATCACTTCGGCGCCTGTCGCCGAAGACCCGTACGCACCCGCGTCAGATGAAGAGCGGATAACAGGGATCGCATTGTCACCGGCAAAATTCAGGCTTGACTGTACCACTTCGGTACCGAACGAATCATTGCCCGTCGGAACCGTGCGCCTGATGATAGTAGATTTCGCCACGACCGTCGGGAGCGGCCTCTTTCTTGGTCTGCCTCTCGAGCGTTTCTCTGTCAGATCTGTATCCATAGCGTTTTCCCTCCTGTGATATTTGCCCGCGGCCTGAAGGCGCAGGCTGTAATTACGTAATTCAAATTAATCCAAACGTTCTTATCGTATGTTTTCAATAAATTCATCCACGCTTCCGTATGAGTTCTGCTCACCGGTGCGCATATCCTTAACTGTTATCAATCCGGTGTCGCGCTCGTCAGAACCGAGCACCGCTGCGTACGGGATGCCCAGCTTATCCGCATAGCCGAATTTTTTACCGAGTTTTCCCTCTCCCAGATAAGTTTCGCAGGCGATCCCCGCTTTTCTCACCTTCTGTGCGATCCCGAGAGTATATTCGAGCGTATCGTCCATAGGTATGAACAGCACTTTGGAAGGCGTAGATCTGCCGTCGGCGTTAATGATCCCGGCGGCGCAAAGCTGGTAGAACAGGCGCGAAAGGCCAATGGATATTCCCACGCCCGGCAGTTTCTTTTTCGTGTAATTCGACGCAAGATCGTCGTACCTGCCGCCTGAACAGATCGATCCGAGTTCGGGGTAACCGTTCAGTTTCGTCTCGTATACTGTCCCGGTATAATAATCCAGGCCGCGCGCGATCTTAAGATCGATGCAGTATCTGCTCTCCGGGACGCCGAACATTTTTATGTATCCGCAGACTGTTTTAAGTTCGGAAAGTCCCTCGTCAAACGAACCGCCTATGCCGCAAAGTCCCATAGCCTCTATTTTCCCGAACACTTCATCCGGGCTTCCGCTTACGGACGTGAGGGCAATTATTTTCTCCGCGGCCTCTTCGGCGACTCCCTGCGCCACGAGTTCCTCCAGAACTTTTTCCTTACCTATCTTATCGAGCTTATCCACTGTCCTGAGCGCATCCGTCGGATCATCTATACCAAGGGAGGCAAAGAACCCTCCGAGCAGTTTGCGGTTATTCAGCATAACGGTAAAATCGCCTATCTTCAGCGCTTCGAACGTAGCGTTGATCACGCTCACCAGTTCGGCGTCATTAAGTATACCTAGCGTTTCGTTTCCGATGATGTCAATATCGCATTGATAGAATTCTCTGAATCTTCCCTTCTGCGGGCGTTCTCCCCTGTACACTTTCCCGATATGGTAGCGCCTGAACGGAAATACGAGGCTGTCGTAGTGCTGGGCAACGTATCTGGCGAGCGGTACCGTGAGGTCGAATCTCATAGCCATATCCGTATCGCCTTTTTCGAAGCGGTACACCTGTTTAGCTGTATCTCCGCCGCTCTTTGCAAGCAGCACCTGCGATTTTTCAAGCACGGGCGTATCCAGCGGAATAAATCCGTAGCTTTCAAAAGATGCGCGGATCAGATCCTGCATTCTTGTAAAGAGCATCTGCTCTTTGGGCAGAAATTCCTGAAAACCAGCTAAAATTGAAGGTTCTATTATATTTCTTGCGTTATTATTTACATCGTCAGACATATTCTCCTCCGTATAAATGCATGTATCTCAAGCACTCAATGTATATTACAACAAAAAGCAGGGGGTTGTCAATATTTTTACGCTATTCCGCGGGGCAATTTTTTTTGCAATTTTTTTTGCGGTTTTTCCGGCAATTTTTGCAAAATCTCCGGTTTGTTTTTTTCTCCTTTTTCTGGTAAAATATACCGCGAAAATATTGCCGCGATATCACCTTTGATTTTGTCAATTGTCCGCGCTCTCAGAAAGGCGCGGCGCCAAAGAAAAGCGGGCGGCCGGAGGAATAAAAATGGAAGAAAAACGAATTATTGACAGCAAAAAAGCAGAAGAGATCAAAGCGCGATTTCAGCAAATTATTGTCCCCGAAGATAACTATGCGGCCGTGATGGACGATACCGTCCTGCCCTTCCTGCAAAAGCGCCGCGAGGACAGGAAGCTGGCCGTCGAATACGCGAAGTCCCTGCATATCGTACGCTACACCTCGGACCCCGAAAATCCGGGCGGCGCGGCTAACGGAACGGTCTTTATCGTCCACGGCTTTACCGAAACTACCGAAAAATACCGCGAGCTTGCATATTACCTTTTGAATTTCGGATATGACGTCGTAATATTCGATCAGCGCGGTCACGGTTTTTCATACCGCGAAGTCGAGGATATGCAGCTTACGCACATAGATAAATTCAGCACCTACGTCTCGGATCTCGAGGCGGTTATCGCGAGCGAACTTCCGCAAAGCCGAAAGCCCTGCTTCCTGTACGCACATTCGATGGGCGGAGCAGTCGCAGGGCTTTACCTTGAGAAGAATTATGATCAACCGTTTGCAAAAGCGGTACTGAGTTCGCCGATGATCGCGCCGGAGCGCGGAGGTTTTCCGCTCTGGGTCTCCAAAGCGATGGCGGGCACGTTTATCGCGTTCGGTCAAAAGAAGAAACGTCTGTTCCTGTCGAAGGCGCCGGAGGGGCGGGAATCTTTCGAAGAAGCGGCGTCAAATTCCGCTGCCCGCTTCGAATATTATCAGGACGTTAAGCAAAGCGCCCCCGAGTACTCGAACAACGGTCCGAGCTACGCATGGACGATGGAATCGCTTAAGGTGACCGGGAAGCTTTTGAAGAAAGGCGAGCCCGAAAAGATCCGCATACCTGTCCTGCTGTTCGTTGCCGACGGAGACACGACAGTGGTAAAAGACGATATCGTGAAGATGGCGGAGCGCATCCCTTCAGGAATTCTCGAGCGCGTATCGAACTGCCGCCATGAGATCTATTACGGGCCGAACGCAGTGCTTGAAGATTATATTCCGCGGCTCATATCATTCCTCTCAGAATGACATCTGATCATTTGCACCCGTAGATCTTATCATTGACCACGTGCTCCAGATACTCCTGGCGGCCGCTGCGGACCGTTGACAGCACGTCTCCGCGCATCAGCGCATATTCGGAAAGCTCTTCCATCGTTGCCGCACCGTCGCGTATCTTCTTCCCTATTCCGGTGTTCCACGATGCGTAGCGGTCGTTTACGAACGCGTCAAGTTCGCCGTCCTTAATTATCTTTTCCGCGGCCAGAAGTCCGTGCGCGAACGTATCCATTCCGAGGATATATCCGTCGATCATATCGTCGAGCGAGCAGGAACCGCGCCGTATTTTCGCGTCAAAGTTAAGACCGCCGTTGGTGAAGCCGCCGGCTTTTATTACTTCGAGCATGCACAGCGTCGCCTCATACACGTCGAACGGAAATTCGTCCGTATCCCAGCCCAGAAGCATGTCGCCCTGGTTCGCGTCGATGGATCCGAACACGCCGTTTATGCGCGCAGTCGCCAGTTCGTGGCGGAACGTGTGCCCGGCGAGCGTAGCGTGGTTCGCCTCAATGTTCAGTTTGAAATCTTTAAGCAGGTCGTATTTTCTAAGGAATCCGATAACGGTAGCGGCGTCAAAATCATACTGGTGTTTCGTGGGTTCCTTCGGCTTCGGCTCGATATAGAAATCTCCCTTGAAACCGATCTTCCGGCCGTACTCGACCGCCATTGACAGCAGTCTGGCCATATTCTCCTGCTCGAGCGCCATATCGGTATTGAGCAGCGTCTCGTATCCTTCGCGGCCGCCCCAGAAAACGTAGCCGTTTCCGCCGAGTTTAACGGTTACTTCCAGCGCCTTTTTCACCTGCGCAGCTGCAAATGCGAATACGTCTGCAGACGGCGCAGTACCCGCGCCGTGCATATAACGCGGATTATTGAAAAGATTTGCGGTTCCCCAAAGGAGCTTCTTCCCGTTTTTCGCCATGACGCCGCCGAGGTAGTCGCTGAGTTCGTCAAGGTTCCGGTTCGTATCGGCAAGTGTTTTACCTTCCGGGGCAATATCTCTGTCGTGGAAGCAGTAGTAGTCGAGGTCAACGACGTTCATGAATTCGGCCGCGGCGTCTGCTTTGTTTTTGTATATTTCTATCGGGTCAGTGCCGCCGAAAGATTTGTTCAGCACGCCTGTTCCGAACATATCCGCGCTTTCCGCGACGAACGTGTGCCAGTATGACGCGGCGAACTTCAGCTGCTCGCGCATCGTTTTACCAAGAACGATCCTGTACGGATCGTACCAGTGGAAAGCTCTTTCTCCCTGACTGCACCCGTCAATATTTTTGTACGTGATTTTTTCCGAATTGAAGTACTTCATTCTAGGCATCTCCGTTTCTGAAAGTATAGTGTAATTATAGCCTAAAAGCGACAGGATGTCGAGTGAAAAAAGAGGAAAAAGAGGCGGAAAAAGAGGCTGAAAGATGTAGAAAAAGGGCCTGAGAGTTATCCGCGTTTTCGAACTGCAGCCAGCCGTACGTAGTACACTGCAATCGAGATAATATTGAAAGATTCCACTATCATTCCGGCAATGGAAAAGCGGAATATCCCGTACACGAGCCACGCGGGAGATACGACCGTAAGCTGCGCTATCCGTATCACGTTTGAGTTCTCGGTCCACATACTGCCCAGGCAGAGGAAATTGCCGACGACAGGCAGCAACGCCACGATATCGCCCGAAGAAACGGTAAACACTGCAAGCACCGCCATTGCCGCTCCGATTATTGACAGCACGACCGGGCTCTTTAGCCGCGGAAACTTTGCGCTTAGCATAATGACGACCCTGAACACCAGTCCGAGCGCGTTCTGCGCCATTCCGGAAAAAGCCCCGGCGTCTCCGCCGATGCCCAGAAACAAATAATGCAGCAGAAAGAAAGAGCACGAGCCGATCTGAAGCGCAAATAACATGCGGCTGTTTTTAAACTGAAAAGAAAGGACGATGAGCGCCATCGCCACGAAGCCCAGGATCTGGCCGGTTATAGTAAGGGCATTCATCTCTTAGATTTCCTCCTGCCCATATAAAGCAGCATTGCCAGCAAAAGCACGACCGCGATGATGAGGGCGGCAATGATCCAGCCCGTCCCGCCATCCTTGCCCTTTTCTTTTACAATTCGTCCGTTGTCTGTCGAAGCGGGCTGAACGTCAGTAACCTCAGGCGCAGAAGTGTTATCCCCGGGGATCGAAGGCGCTTCGGTCTTATCTTCTGTCGGAACCGCAGTCGGTACGGAGGTCGGTTCTGAAGTCGGTTCCGGGGTAGGTTCCTGAGTAGGCTCAGGCGTAGGCGGCTCTGTCGGATCCGGTTCGAATACTATATGTTCGAGCAGATCGTTTTTCTTTACGTCCTCCCCGACCGTAGTGCGGTAAAGGCCGAACTGGCGGCAGTCGCCGTACCCGTCCGTCATAACTTTAAAACGCGTATATTGCTGCGATTCGTGCAATTTATAGCCTTCCTTCGCCACGTCGAGCGCAGTCTTCCCGCCGAATGCCGAAAGAGGCATATCGCCCCACTCTATAATGACGCCATTGTCCCTGTTATAAAGGTGGCTGTAAAACTTGGGCGTGTCCCAGGCGCCGTACTTCTCAAAAGATTCCGGGAATTTCGACGGATCAGCCGCATCGGGAACGCTTATCTGAAGCGTCGTACCGTTGATCCTGTGCGCGCCGTGTCCGTATTCGCCTTCAAAATCGTGCCCGACAACGACGTACGGTCTGAATCTGCGTATCATTTCCACCTGCCAGCGCTCAACGTTCTCGGTGCCGTACATGTCCTGCGCTTCTTTCAGCGTTTTTGAATATTCGTCAACGAAATCGCCCCAGCACGGGTAAGCCTTTATTCCCACCTTCCACAGGCCGTCGAGCTGTTCGTGGCAGCGGTATTTTTCGGTGAAAACGTGGTTCGTCATATAGCAGACCTGAACTTTATAACCCAGCTCGCCGCCGTAGTAAGGCATTATCCCTCCGAAAAACAGATGTTCGTCGTCGCCGTGAGTCGGAAACAGCAAAAGATCGGCGCGCTCGTACGGAGGCTGCCAGCGCTGCACGGACTCGGGAAGTTTACCTTCGGTATAAAAGATCAGGTCGCAGATCACCGCTTTAGGCGGGACGTTCAGCGTCAGTTCCGTCAAAGCGTGCGGAAACTCGACGTACTCATGGATAAAACCGTATTGGCCGCAATCGAGTCTCTCCCCGTCCGCATCGACCGACCACTTCCCCGGGGCAACGTCCCAGACGACGTTTACACCGGCAAGTTTGTATTCGGTATCGCCTGTAAGCCGTGCGGTCAACGTGTCTCCTTCGCTTCCGAACGAGACTTTGCTGTATCTGTCGGTGTCAAGCAGATCTCCGAGCTCTTTTTCGTGCGAGGAGGTCAATTTGATTTTATAGCTTATGTTCTGGGCTTTCTGCTCGTCTGCAAGCGCATTTCTGCGCCCCCCGAAACCGATAAGCGCAACCAAAGCCGCCGCAAGTGCAGCGGTCAATACGATGCTCAGTATGACTTTTTTGATATTATGTTTCACGGTCCTGCCTCCGCTTATAATGAATCATAAACTCACACGCTTAGCAACAAGCGTGATTTGGATTATACAAAATTTGCGGAGATAAAACAACCGGGACGTACAGAGTTAAGAGTTAAGAGTTCAGAGTTCAGAGTTCAGAGTTCGGAGGCAAGGCAGAGGGAATGCCGGATGCTGCAGTGTGAATTGCTAGTTTATACGGCCGCATTCATACTTTTTCCCTTTTGCGGCCGTATCGATTACGGCCGCAGCTCTGTCTTTTTTCAATTGCGGCCGTATTGGCGAGGAAGGTCGCACGGCCGCATTTCTCTTTTTCCCCTTTTGCGGCCGTCTAAATGAACAATAAGGCCTCTTAACTCTTAACTCTGAACTCTGAACTCTGAACCGTGCTATCATCCGGTTCGCCACTTGCCATTTGCCACTTGCCACTTGCCATTTACGATTATCAATACCCGTATATTTCGACCTCACTTACGTCGACAGGATCCGCATAGTACCCGTTGATCCCGAAATAGCAAAGCCGAACGTAGCGCGCTTCTGCATCAAAACACATATTAAGGCTTTGACCACGCTCAGTACCTTGATCGCTGTTATAGACCCGCTCGAAATGCTCACCATCAACGCTCACATCTATTGCCATATTATAAATATCTCCGGCTCTTCCTCTGCGATTAACATCGATAACACGGCTTACGCGGTACGCTTTGCCCAGATCCAGCGTTAGCGCATATATTTCTGACTGAGAAGGAATCGGCACCCAGCCGGTCAGCGGATCTCCGTCGATCGCTTTTGAGGCTTCGTGCCCGGAAATAAATGACGACCCGCTTATACTTCCGTTGTCGGACGGAGAGATCACATTCTCCCCTTCTTTTAGCTTAAAAAACACTATTTCATACTCGGTTTTTAGCTTACCGTCCGCAGACGTGACAATTACAGCTGCATTGCCATTACCTTCATTCGCCTGCTTTATTTCGGCATTACAGCCATCATTCTTGACCTTCGCACTCAGAACGGGGTATCCGTTTGAGGAGTACGGAAGCGCGACGTGATACTTGAACAGCTCCGGGTCAAATCCGGCGAGCTCATTGCCGTCAATAGCGATCGAATCCAGCCGCGGTTCTTCATTGCCCGAAGGAAAGCCGTAGAATGCGATCTCTCTGATCGATACGTTGTCAACGCCTTCCGCCGGAAGCACTCTTACGCGCAGATAACGCGCAAAATAATAATCGACCTCAAACGCCGTTTCATTTCCCGCCTCCGGAGCCGAGGAACTGTCATACATTGTCTCAAAAAACAGTTTGTCCCCGTCCTGCTCCGTATGCCTGCTGCCGAAGCGCGGCAGCGCGGAAAGACTATCTATAATGAAAGTCCGGCCATTCTTGCTTCCGCCTTCAAAATCTATCCTCGCGCCTGTTATCGTATAAAGGCGTCCAAGGTCAAAAAACAAAGTAGCTTCGCCGCTTCCCGCTTCAAACACCGTATCCGCTCTTCCGTCGGTAAGGTAGTCGGGCGTGCCGTTTCTGCCTTTCACGACCGCTAAAGCGCCCGAAGAAACACATTCATGCGTTTTCCCGTTCAACGTAACAGTACCATAATCCGTGTCATTGACGGGCGTTTCTTTCTCCGTATTACCTTTACAGCCTGAAAAAGCGCAAAGGAGAGTTAAAAGTACGATCAGATATGCGCCGATCCTGTATCTCATGACAGATCACCTCCGCTCATATTCTGCGGCATTGCGCTCTGCTTCCGCTGCCAGCCTGTATTCCTCGTCGATCTCAGGAGCGCTGTTCGCCTTCAGCACGAATACGCAGTCGTTCGTATCGAGATGTTCAGGCCATGGAAGCACGAGCGTACCTTCGGACGAGGGCGTGACGCTGTCACTTATAAGTCTGTACACACCCGTCTTCGTATCAAACCACATTGCCGTGTACGTTTCATTCTTATCGAGGCCGGAAAGGATACTGCCCCTCGCCTCCGGGAACACGTCATAGTTGATTGATTTATTGTCCATCGGATAGTAGATAATGATGCAGCGTTTGTCCGAAGTACTGTTCACCGTAGGCCTTAAGACCATGTCGTTGTCCGGTTCCGCCGTCCATTTAACGGAGGTGTAATCAGGCTCAAGGTCCCAGTAAGGCAGCGACATAAAGAATTCCTTCATATAAGGCATCTGCGTCGTTCCGACGATCTTATTGAGCCCCACGTACCACGGGGTCGGTTTTCGCCAGTACGTCTGAAAGTCGTCATTTACGTCCCACGTATCCTGCCAGCCGCCTTCCACTCCGTACGAGTAGCCGAAGCTGCCGTTCATAATGGCAAGATAAGCGATCTCGCGCGTCTGATCGGTCGGGATCTCCCAGATATCTTCATATTTTGCTTCCGCCTCCAGCCACGGGAGCTTGTATCCGCGCTCATTGTAGAGCTTATACTCCTTGTAAAATGAATGCATGCCGGAGCCGTTATCATACAGATGGAACGTCGGTGAATGGCCGCCTTCGCTCATGACGAAATCGAACCATTCCTGACCGCGGAAGTAATCGGCAGAAAAATAGTCGTTAAACGGATTATGGATCGTCTCGAGATTACCGTAAGCATCGATATCCGATACGTATTGACCGAGGCGTCCGTAGTTTTCAAGCGCTTCGAGATCCGCGGCGTTCGTAGTATACTCGCCCGCCATATTCCACACGACAGGATATGACGCGTAACGTGCGATAACGTACCGCACGATCTGTTTGTAGCGGTCAAAATTTTGCGTTGTCAATGCCCCGCCCCAGTCGAATCCGATGACCGGCACAATGCCCTTGCTGACGATATAGTCAATGCGGCGGTCAATATTCCGCCAGTATGCCGGAGTAGGATCCTTCCATATTGACTGCCACTGTGCTCCGTCTTCGCTGTTCGACGCGCTCAGGCTGTCGTTGCTGACCCAGAGCATCGCCTGAAATGCGGTATAGCCCTCCTCGGCACGCTGATCGACAGTACCGTAAAACATTTTTTCGTAGTCCGGGCTGTTCGATTTGTCAACGTTAAGCCTCTTTGAAAAGCCCCACCAGTGCGTATCGGCGAGCCAGAAAAACGGTGTACCGTCTGCGTAAGTGAGGTCTTCTTTATCGTTGCTGACGCGAAGACGTCCGCGTTTAATAAGTTCATTGTCGCCTGTATAGGCGTTAGCCGTAAGTGCTCCTTTTACCCCGTGAAGTCCTGTATCTTCGGTGTTGCTGCAGAAGACCTCGTAATTCCAGATTCCTTCAGACGGAGCGGCGAAGCGCACTTTCCAGATCTTACCGCCGAAGAAATAGCCCGGCACAGTCATTTTCTGCCCTTCGGGGCCGGTAAATTCAGCGTATATCGACGCCTCCAGGTATGGATGCAGATAACCGGCGGTGCTCGTGAGCACGATCTCCTGAGTGACGCCTGCCATATTCGTGTCCGGGTAAGTATTGACCGGGACTTTACCTATGACCGTCTGCCCCGGAACTTCTACGACCTCGAGGCTGTCAAAATCATAATCGAATACGAAGCCGGGCTTTTCCGTGCAGGACGTAAATATCAGCGCCGCCAAAAGCAGTATCACGGTCAATATCAAAATTGCATACAGGCGTTTTTTCACGGTCGTCAATTTCCTTTCACTACTTCGAGGAATATTCCTCTTCCTGCCGCGAGTGTGAGGTCAAATTCCGGCGGGATCTCAGTTATGCTGCCGTCGAGCGGCTGGTAGAGGCGAAGCGACGCGGCTCCGTGTTCATTAAGGCGTACTGTCCGGTCGTCCGCGGCAGGATTGATAATATAATAGAAAAACCGTTTTCCGCGGCGGTAGCGGCTGACAAATATGCTGCCGGGCGCCCCTGTAACTTCCAGCGTGGTCCCTAATATAGCGTGGAGCCTGCTCATAACGTCTTCAGGACCCGGCGCAAAACGGCGGTTGTAAAGCTGTATTTCGGTTGCCCGCGCAACGTCAGGCTGCGCTTTGCTTCCTTCGTTAAAGACAACACGCACGCGCCTTAAGCGCACGTCTTCAAATTCTTTGAAAACATGAGGCTCAGTATTACCGGAGACCGACGTCAGCAGCACCCATTCATCCGAACCGCCGTCGTAGCGGAAAACGTCAAATGACGACTGCTCATATCCGGTTTTAGAATACAGATCGAATCTGTTCACTGTCTGTTCCGCGCCAAGATCCAGTTCAAGCGTTGCAGGAAGTTTGTCCGAGCTCCAGCCCTCCCACGAGAAATGATTACCTGTTGACCCGTTCGTAACAAAATCCGCGCTGTACATTGCCCCGTCGCAGGTATGGCTCGCTGTAACTTTTGCCCGCATCGCAAGATCGTCCGGCCTGAACTCCGCAAGATCTTCAGCCATTTCTCCGGCGATCCGACGTACTTCCTCGTGTTCAGAGCTGCTTATACCCATTTGAGGAAGCGTGTCGAGCCAGATCACTCTGCCGCCGTTCTTCTTAAATTCTTCAAGTTTATGCATGACAGCGAGCGGAATTACTGTGACGTGAGGCATCAGCACCACCCGATAGTACGTTTTTCCGCAAAGGATCGTTCCGTTCCCGACAGTCCCGGCCGTCAGAGCGTCATCGGTGACGAAATTGAAATCCAGTCTGTTCAGGAACAGATTGTATTCGAGATTTTCGATGTAGTTATGCAGTATCAGCTCTTCATCCGACAAAGTATCCATTGAATACGACGGCTCGTACATTCCGGCCTGTGCGTCTTCCGCCGGATAATAAACCGCTATTTCCGCAGCGCTTCGCGCGCTTCTCAGCATGGCGCAAAGGCGTCCGGTATAATCGTTCCATCTTTCAAGTACGAGATTATCGTTAAGAAAGTGATATCCGTAGTTGTTGAAATGCGTGGCGCCAATGAACGCCGTATCCGTTGACAGCCCGTAAAAGCTCGTCTCGACGTGTTTTTTCATCTCCTGATCGTTGATGACCGGGCAGACTTCGACCATCGTAGTATTGCCGCCCTTCATGCGCGAAACGGAGCTCACGTATTTACCGCATAAGAACGGGGCCGCATTGTACACTCCAGAGCCGGCTTTCCAGAAATCTTCGTGCAGAGAGACAAGCATATCGAAGCCCGGTCTGTCCTGGTTCGACGCAACCTTCAGGAAGTTTCCGTAATTACCTACGTGGAAAAAAATATGCTCCTCGCTGTGATAATGGCCGGAATAATTGACGTGGCTGTCATGGCACCAGGCGGCTACCTGGCCCGTAAAATTATCACTCATAAGCGATGCGATAGTACGGTAAAACGCGATACGGGCTGTGCGTGCACGCTCGTCGTTTCCGAAAAACAGGTAAGGAAGGAGCGGCGTCAGTTCTTCCCCGCTAAGGCGGTTAAAGCGTTCAAACAGTTCATCTCCGTAAGGAACGCTGCAGAAAGAAGGCTTATTCGCCCGGCCGTAAATATAGATCGACTGCAGCGCAGGTTCGTCAGTAAAAATCGCTTCAAACAGGTCTCCGAAGCCGGGCTCGTGATCTTTAACTTTCTCGAGGGCGCCTTCAATGAAAGCCGCGACAGCATCTTTATCCAGGAAATTCAGATGTTTTCTTGGACCGATCGGAGGGTCAACGGTCTTTGCAAAAGCATAAGGCCAAACGTTGCTCGGTCTTATGAAGAATGCGAGCAGTTCCCAGTCGCCTTCGGGGCTTTCGGCGTCAATCAAATCGTCCGAGAACTCAGCAGGATAAGCATTTTCGTATTGCCCGGGCCGGTAAAAAGCGGCGTAGATGAACCTTATCCCGCCTTCCGGAAGAGACTGTGAAACACTTTCCCTGCCGCTCCCGGTAAGCCGGAGCACGCCAATATTTTTAGCGAGATGAGCATCCCCGTCTTTCAAAATATACCCGCCTGCCCAGCCGCTCGGGTAGTACACTTCATCATAAAGCCAGGCGTGAAGCCCGTACTTGCGAAGTATCCTGGCAGTCTCGTAAAGGTTATCAAGGTTCTTCGGATCTTCGTTCCACTTTCCGTCCCACGCCGAGTTAATGACCGCACCGCCGCCGTGAGTTTCGACGGCAAGAGTTTTTATGCTTTCAGGGTTCCTGGAGGCGTCGTGTTCCATCGGATGGATCCTGAATTTTGCGGATGGTTTTTCAAAAAGCCTGACGTCTATCGCCTCAAGCAGATAGCCGAGCAGTTCTTTTGCTTTTCCTGCGGTCAATCGTTCGTCACGGCCGAGTCCCGCGCGGTCAATCCCTTCGTTCCATATCGGGTCAGTTTCGTCCACGTCCGAAACGCGCGAAAGCAGCCCGGTAAGTTCTCCGGCGGTCAATACGTTGTCGCTTTGTGCCTCTTCCCGGCTTCCCAGCCAATGTTCGTCCCACGCCGTCTGCCAGTCACCGGCATAAGGATCGTCTTCCCGGACATACGGAAGCGAGCCTCTGTATTTTACCGGGGAAAGTCCCGCGTATTCAACGAGACCGTGAATAAAAGCTCCGCGCCTGTACGGTTCGGCGGGAAGAAAGGTTTCGTAAAAATCAAAGCCTGAAACATAATCCATATAACAAACCTCACAGGCGCGGAGCACGCGCTTATCTATTTTTCAATTATTTCTTTTTCTTCTTCAGCAGGAGAACGATCACCACTGCGATGATAACGACCAGCGCGCAGATAATTCCGATTATCAATCCGATATTAGCGCCGCCTTTAGTCTCATTCTTTGGAGCGTTCGTCGCATTGTCCTTGGGGCCCGCGGTAGGATCATTGACCGGCTCATCCGTAGCTTTCTCAGGCGCTTTAGTATTTTCAGGAGCCTGCGTAGCAGGAGCTTCAGTGGGTTCTTCCGGAACTGCCGTAGGAGCTTCAGTCGGTTTAGTACTGACGTATTTATAAATAGCGGTATTACGCATCTGCAGGCCGGTGAAATTCTTATTGTATTCAAAGCCGTCGAACGTAAAGGCCCAGTCGCTGTATAACGTTGGATCGAGGTCGCCTGCGGCAATGTAAATAGGTTCAGACTCATAATGCGTCCATTCATCAGCCTTCACTTCAACAGTCAACGGCTCATATTTGCAGTAGCAGTTTCCTCCCCATTCCTGCGCAAAAGCCAGGTCGCCTTCCAGAGTATCTCTGGCGATCTCGGTCCAGGAATAGCCGTTTCCGTCCCAGTCGGCGATCTGCGCGTCTGTGAAACCAAAGCCTCCTGATTTCGGATTTACAGCGCGGTATAAAGGATGGATCTCAGTGGACGAACCGGGATTTTCAAATACGCCTTTTATATCAAAAGAAAGTACGATCGTAACCCCGTGAGAATCGCCCATCATCTGTTTGATATCATTGAAGATGCATAGCGTAGGAGCAAACCATGAAAGTTTTGCAGACGGAATATAAGTATAAACGTTAACGCCTTCTTCTTCCGTCACGGTCATTTCCCCGTCAAAAAAATCCGCAGTCCATGTTTGAGTAAGATAATTGGTGCGTTCCTCCGCCTCTTCCGCAAATGCGGGCAAAGAGGTCAGTCCGGCCAGTACAAGTACTGACAATACTATTGCAATAATCTTCTTCATAATAATCCCTCCCGATATTGCACAAAATACGATGAAGTTTTTTAGTCGCGCAGACTCTCTGCTCTGTATACGTGGATTATACCACATCACTTAAAATCATAGCAACCGGTTATTATCTTATGAAGAAATTCAAAAGGCCGATTGCTATGAACATCAGTTATAAAAGAGCCGCGTTATCAGAATGATTTTTTCTTCAGGAATAGTACGGCGCCGCTCATTGCCAGAACTGCGATAACCGCGAACATTGTCACGGCGGAATCACCCGTCTGAGGTATTTCGGCCGGTTCGGTTCCGGGCTGAGCTTCCTCGGGAAGGCAGAAGTAATTGACCGTCCAGATGAGACTCTGCTCATCCCCGTACAGCGCGTAGATCTTAGCAGTATGTCTGCCTTCGGTGATGGCTGTAAGGATCTCGTAGCGTGACGCATAAACGTCGTTCTCTTTGAAAACGTTCTGATTATGTTTTACGATATCTTCAGCTTCGTATCTGTCAAAGTACTGCATTTCTCCGTCGTCAAGCACAAGGCCGTATTTGTCGAGTCCTTTGTTATTTGCATACCAGCCCCAGAAACGGATCTGCTCTCCCATAAGAGGATACAGATTTTCGGTGATCTCAGTCACTTCCGCGTTTCCGCCGAAAGAAGCTTTATCTACGTTATTTACCGTCACCTGGTCGCGCGCCATACCTTCTTTGAACTGTTTTTCACCATCTTCAAGCACTTTATAGATGGCGGTGTTGCGGAACTGTATCCCGGAGACAACAGAATAGTCAAAACTATCGAAGCAAAGCACCCAGTCGGCGAAGAGGTCTTTATCGAGTTCATCGGCTGTTACACGGATAGGTTCAGACTGGTAAGTGGTCCATGACGTACCGTTTATGGTTATCGTTTTCGGATCCGGGAAGGCCATGTTATTGCTTCCGTCCGGGATCGAGAAAACGAGGCCGCCTTTATCTTTTGCGTCATACTTTCCGTTGAAATTATCATAATCGGCGTATGAAGTCGCGTTTGTGACAGGATTTATACCGCGTACAAGCAGTTGTGTATCGAACGTTCCGGAAGGATCGGCAAATACGCCCCTGACGTCGAACGACAGTACTACCGTAGCTTCGGCATTATCCCCAACCAGTGCCTTCAAATCGTCGAAGATGCGAAGCGTGGGGCTGAACCAGGGATATCCGTACTGAGGAACATAGGTCAAAACATCCGCACCGTCTTCCTGTGTTTTCGTGACGGTACCGTTAAACAATGCTTCTTCAGCTGCCCATTCAGTGTGAAGATAATTCGTAGAGTCGAGTTTTGTTTCGGCAAATGCCTGAAGTGTGAACATTGCCATGATCATCATCACGGACAATGCGATCGCGATCAGTTTTTTCATTTTTATTCCTCCTTAAGTTTTCGCCGGCACACATACCGGACTGACACAAATATTATAATTTATGACAATGCCGTTTTACAATTGCCCCGGTTGTACAAAATTGCTGTTTTATTGCACTTAGTGGCTGTTTTTTAAAAAATGTTTGCAATTGCGGCAATTATTATATATTATATAACAAATTGACGGAGGGATTCGTTATGCTGGACTACAATATTGATATACGCGAAGGTTCTCACGGGCATATTCAGACTCCCGATCACTATTCCCGCATGTTCCCTTTTTTTGTATACGAATCCGGATACTACATTGCCAACGATAATTATTTCACAAAACGCGACTTTCTCAATAACTATCTCATCATTTATACGGTTTCAGGTTCCGGCTGCCTGAAATGGCATGACAGGCAAACCGTTTTAACCGCCGGCGACGCTGTTGTCATTGACTGCAGATCGTTTCAGGAATATGCCACGCTCGAAGAGGCGTGGTGTTTTTATTATACGCATTTTGACGGCGTTCTCGACGGATACAAAAACTCACTTCTGCAGAACCTTACGCGTATAAAACTCCGTTCTCCCGAATCCGTATCGTCACGCATGGCTGCAATATGTGAAGCGAGCGCAAAAAGAGATATAAACTCATACGCTACGCAAAGCCATATGATCTCCGGCATCCTGACCGAGATGATGGACTCGCTCTATGCCGGGCAGGATAATAAAGGAAAACGTGACCGCCACGATATCAGCGAACTTGCGAGTTTTATTCATGAGCATTGCAAAGAGGATCTGCACATCGAAGATTTTACCATGCTCGTACGTCTTTCGCCGCATCATATGATCAGGCTGTTCAAGCAGCAGATCGGTATTTCTCCGTATAAGTATATGCATAAATGCAGGATAAATCTTGCTCAGGAGCTGCTGCGGGGGTCCGAACTTTCGATTGGCGAGGTTGCTTTCGAAGTGGGCTATTCAGATCCGGTAATGTTTATTCGCCACTTCAGCGACTTTGTAGGGGTAACGCCCGGAGAATACAGGAACACTAATATTGTTTCAAGTAACGTAGATATATTAAAATCCGATCTGCGAGGAGCAGAAAATTCAAAAAGAAAGAGTGAGAGCTATGAGAAGACCGTCCGAAATCACTAAAACCGTGCCGCGGGGCAAATTGACCCGTTTAGGAGTGCTCGCATTCACGCTCGTGCTGATATTGACCGCAATCTCCTGCACCAGAGCAAAGGTCCAGTACGGTGACGTTGACCAGAATCTTACGGAGGACGAGCTGAATATAAAAGGCAGCGTCGTACTGACAGTCGTTCAGACTTCAAACGAAGCGGAATCGATGTCTGCGAAGGGCGTGGTCAATGCTTTCAATACCCGTTACCCCGGTGCGAGGGCGATCTACGAGGAAGGCAAACGGGAAGCTTTCGGGGCGCGGATCTCCGCCGGTGATATCGGGGACGTGTTCTGGGTGGACCCCATCGACGCTAATAATTACCAGCAGAATCACAATGCTCTGATGCCGCTCGATTCGTACTTAAAGCCACTTAATATCGACGTCGGCGACGTATATTCCGGCGTGCTCGACGTGGGTAAGATCAGGGGGCGTCTTTACATGGTCCCGAGGAACGTCGGCGGACAGGTGCTTATCTATAACAAAGGAATGTTAGAGAGCGCAGGTATAGATTTTGACAATTCCGTCGCCTGCCCGTGGGACGATTTTAAAAACATCTGCAAACAGCTGACAATTATTGAGGACGGTCAGGTGAAGCAGGCCGGCGTTGCCCTGAAGATCTGGTGGGAGCCGATCTGGCAGATGTTCTTCCGCGGCTTCGGCGGCGAATGGATCGACAGCAAGGAGCACAAGGTTTCGATCGTTTCGAGTAACGAGGTCATGACGGGCGTAAACGAGATCATCACGGGTATTCAGGAAGGCTGGCTCTATCCGGAGGATATGACGTCAATGATTTCTTCGATCAAATATGCCATTCCCGACGGTGACAGCGATATTTCTCACGTGTGCTTCAAATCGTTCGGGGCAATGGCTTGGCTCACCAGCTATGGCCTTATGTACGACCGTCTTCAGATAGACTGGGATTTCTGCACCTACCCCGCTTTTCCGACTCAGAACATATCGGTCGGGGCAACGGGTTACGTCGTTTATAACAGGACGAAGAATCCCGATACGGCAGCCGCGCTCGCGCTGTTCTTTATGACGAGTGAAGGTCAGATCGCGTACCATTCACAGACGGGCAGCGACGTTCCCGTGATCAAATCGCTCGCTGAAGACGATCTTTGGAAGGGCAAGGGCACTGATTGGGAGGACAAGAATTACGGTGCTTTTGTCGCGTATATGGACAAAACAAAGCCTGCGAATCCCTGCATTATGGCTCCGTTCGAGGTTGCAGAGGTTTTCTCGAATGACAGTATGATGGGTACGCTGGCAAGGGTCATTAACGGTGTCGTAGATGCTCAGACCGCTTTTGCTCAGCTCGAAACGAAAGCAAATCAGAAGTGGGAAACGGTGCTGTCGTAACAACTAACAACAGTGGCAAGTGGCAAGTGGCAAGTTGCAAGTGGCAAGTTGCAAGTGGCAAGTGGTAAGTGGCAAGTGGCAAGTTGCAAGTTGCAAGTGGCAAGTGGTAAGTGGCAAGTTGCAAGTTGCAAGTTGCAATTTGCCATCACTCGGTTCGCTCATTATCTTTATGCCTGATCTCGGCGCGCCTGATCTTTCCGCTGACGGTCTTGGGAAGTTCGTCAACGAATTCCAGTATTCTGGGATATTTATACGGCGCAGTCACTTTCTTGACGTGGTTCTGAAGTTCTTTTCTAAGCTCGTCGGTAGGCTCGTAGCCGCGGTTCTTCACAAGCACCACAGTCGCTTTTACCACCTGGCCGCGCACCGGATCGGGCGCCGCGGTAATAGCGCATTCAAGGACCGCAGGGTGCGTCATAAGCGCGGATTCCACTTCAAAAGGACCGATCCTGTAGCCGGAGCACTTGATAACGTCATCGACGCGGCCGATAAACCAAATATAGCCGTCCTCATCCATCCATGCGTTGTCACCCGTATGGAAATCGCCTCCGCGCCAGAGCTTTTCATTGGCGGCGTCATCGCCTAAATACCCGGCGGTAAGGCCTACGGGCGGGTTGTCTTTCGCGCCGCGGATAACGATCTCGCCTTCCTCGCCTATTTCGACTTCTTTACCGTTTTCATCGACGAGCGCTATATTGTAAATTGCCGAAGGCTTTCCGGTCGAACCGGGTTTCGGCGTGATCCATTTGAAATTTGCCATCAGCACGGGCGTTTCGGTCTGCCCGAAGCCTTCATAAAGCTTATGACCGGTGAGCTGCTCCCATTGATCAAATACGGCGGGATTCAGCGGTTCTCCGGCCATGCAGCAGTGATGTATCGATGAAAGGTCGAAGCGAGAAAGGTCCTCCTTTATCATGAACCGGTACATCGTCGCAGGTGCGCAGAACGTCGTGATCCTGTATTTTTCGATAACGCGCAGGAGCTTTTCGGGGACAAATTTGTCCATGTCGTAGCCAAGCTGCGCGGTGCCGGAAAGCCAGCCGCCGTAGATCTTTCCCCATGAAAACTTGGCCCAGCCGGAATCCGAAACAGTCAGATGGAGGCCGTTGTCCTCGACCTGCTGCCAGTAGCGCGACGTCAATATATGTCCGAGCGGGTATTTTTGGAGATGAAGCACCATTTTGGGCATGCCCGTTGTCCCCGACGTAAAATAGATGATCATCGGATCGTTCGCCTTGACAGCCGCTTCGCCTTCGGGACGCGCAAATTCCTCCGGCATAGCCATAAATCCGGCGCGGTAGTCGAGCCAGCCTTCCCTGCACACTCCGTCGCGGTTCGTTACAAGCGCGCGGTATTCCAGCGTCGGGCAGCGGTCAACGGAGTTTTCAACGTGGCCGATTATATTCTCGTCTTCCGCGATCACGATCATGCGAACGTTTGCGGCGTTAATACGGTAGATCAGATCCTTTTCGGTAAGCTGGAACGAAGCCGGTATCATCACCGCGCCTAATTTGTGGAGGGCAACGGCCGTCATCCAGTATTCCCAGCGGCGCTTTAATATAAGCATGACTCTGTCGCCTTTGCGTATGCCGAGCGAAGTCAGATAATTGCATATGCGGCCTGAGTACGCTTTCACGTCGTCAAACGTAAAAACACGCTCTTCACCGGCGTCGTTGCACCATACCAGCGCCCTTTTACCCGGTTCTATCTCCGTCCAGGCGTCGACAACGTCGTACCCGAAGTTGAAATCTTCCGGCACGTTTATTGTAAAATTCTGTTTGAAATCTTCGTATGAATCAAATTCGAGCTTTGGCGCGAATCGTTTTAGAAGTGCATCTTTCATGGTTTCCTCTTATGGCATTATTACTGTCAGGAATTTAGCGCTTTTTCCGCCGTGTGCGCATTGTGCGTGCGGAACCGTCGGATCGAAATAGAAGCAGTCTCCTTCGTTCAGCAGGAAGCTGCGTTCGCCGAACAGCACCGTTATCTGACCTTCCAGGACGAAATTGAATTCCTGCCCGGAATGAGATACCAGCTCGGGAGGCGCAAATTCCGTCTCCGGTCCGACAGTAACTATCATCGGCTCTATTTTCCGCCCGATGAACTTATACGCTATACTTTCAAAATCGTAACCTTCATATCTGTCTACGGCTATTCCCTCGCCTTTTCTGACGATTGAGCAGTTCGCCAGCCTCGGCGCGGTGCCAGTCAGCAGTTCCGTAAGATCGACCTTGAATATTGCCGCAAGTTCATACAGAAAACTTACGGGAAAATCTTTTTCCCCGTCCTCATATTTTGCGTACTCCTCTTCGCTCAGCTTGAGCGCGGAAGCAAGCTCGGAGCGATCCATATCGCAAACGTCGCGAAGCTCTCTTATACGGGAAGCGATGTCTTTATTGACCGCCGCCGGCCTATGTGCGCCGCTAATCTCTTCAGCCATATTACTTAAAACTCCTCTCCGGAATTGTCCCCGCAAAAACCGTCCTTCTTTTCCGGACTGCTTTCGGGATATTTAATTATATCACAGAAATCAAATGTTGACAGATAATCATGTGGCGTTTCGGCGCGCCTTATCAGCAAGGCGTCTTCTGCTTTTCTGCCTGTCTTAAGCAGGATCTCGGCGCATCTTAATTTACCGTTATAATTATATCCCATCGAATATCCGTGAGCGCCCGCGTCGTGAATAGCGATCAGATCTCCCACGTTTATCTCCGGTAGCGCCCGGTCTACGGCGAATTTATCGTTATTTTCGCAAAGCCCGCCTGTTACGTCGTATATATGATCGCATGGCATGCCTTCTTTACCGAGTACGGTGATGTGGTGGTAAGCTCCGTACATTGCGGGGCGCATCAGGTTCGCCGCGCATGCGTCAACGCCTATGTATTCTTTGTAAATATGTTTTACGTGGATGGCGCGCGTCACGAGCATGCCGTGAGCTCCGGTGATATAACGGCCGAGCTCGCATTTGATGGCAATGTCTCCGAGTTTCGACGGCACGACTATCCTGTCGTACACCTCTTTAACCTTTGCCCCGACGTAATCCAGATCCGGCGCTTTATCCTCAGGCCTGTACGGTATGCCGATGCCGCCGGAAAGGTTCACAAAAGTTATTTCCGCACCTGTTTCCGCGTTGATTTTTACGGCCAGTTCGAACATTATCCCTGCGAGCGTCGGATAGTAGTCGGGATCGATCATATTTGAAGCAAGAAACGCGTGTATACCGAAGCGTTTTGCACCCATACCAAGTAGTTTTTTTACAGAGCGTATGAGCTGCTCTTCGGTCATTCCATATTTAGCGTCCTGCGGGCTGCCCATAATGGCGCCGCTGATCGAAAAATTACCGCCCGGATTGTAACGCAGGCATATTTCTTCGGGAATTCCGCCGTGCTTTGCGAGAAAATCCACGTGGGTTTCGTCGTCAAGGTTTATGATCGCGCCCAGGGCTCTTGCGTATTCGAAATCTTCCGCAGGAGTTACGTTCGATGAAAACATTATATCGTCGCCGCTAAGGCCGATGCTGTCGGACAATATCAGTTCGCAGTACGATGAGCAGTCCATTCCGCAGCCTTCTTCGTGAATAAGTTTCATCAGAAACGGGTTCGGGCAGGCTTTTACAGCGAAATATTCTTTAAATCCTTTGTTCCATGAAAAGGCGCGGTACAGTGCGCGTATACCTTCGCGTATGCCTTGTTCATCGTATACGTAAAACGGTGTGGGATATTTCTGCGCCAGTTTTTCGGCGGTCTGAATGTCAATAAAGCTTTTTTTCATTGTCGTGTTACCTCGCTTCCGTGCTGCAGCGCGGCGAAGCAAAGAGCAGCGGGCTGATCCCGCATGTAGCCGGGCCGCAACGGTATTTTACTACAGCGGAGCGGATGACGCAAGGTTATACTTAAGCGTGAACCAAATGATAGCACATTCAGAGTTCAGAGTTAAGAGTTCAGAGTTCAGAGTTAAGTGGCAAGTGGCAAGTGGCA
>JAFWQX010000183.1 GCA_017508875.1 Clostridia bacterium
AAATGTTTATTGCCCCCGATCCTGACGAACCCGGGAAGGAGCTTTTGATGGATTGCGGAGGCGGAAACTGGCTCGAGGCATGGGCCGAATACCGTACGCTGGATTTCGGAAGATCGAGTGCAGATCGCGAATATGAGTTCTGCGTCAATGCTTCCGGCTCCGGCAGGATCGTCCTGATGACGGAGAAGGAGGGCAGGATCGCTGCCGCAGATCTTACTGCGAACGTTAATTCCGCATCCGGTGATCGCTCCCCGGACAACGGCGTTTTCAGAACTGTTTGCTGCCCGCTTTCTAAAATTCCTGAGGGAGAGCAGACGGTGTGGCTGCTTTTTGAGGGAGAAGGAATGAAGCTCAGATCGTTCCGCTTTAGATCGATCAACCAATAACTATCAGCGCTCAACTCTCGGTTATGTCTTTATGAACGGTTTTGATCCCAGGCCGACGAAATATCCTTATCCGGAGTTTACGGACGGCCATTATTTGAAAATTAAAAAAGACGACGGTACGGTATTTGACCGCGACTACCCATATATTGACGACAGCCCTGCGTTCTTGCGCAAAAGGCGGCTGTTCGATATTGTCCTGAGGCTCATCGTGTTTCCCATGACGCGCATCCGCCTTGGACTTAAAGTCCGCGGAAAAGAAAACCTGAAAAAGCATTCTGAAGCGCTGAAAGGCGGAGCGATCTTGTGCTCCAACCACGTGCATCTGTGGGATTTCCTTGCGATCCGCAGCGCAGTGCTTCCGCATAAACCGTACGTTCTGGTGTGGTCAAAAAATGTTTCCGGAGAAAACGGTAAAAACGTACGGCTCGTCGGGGGGATCCCCATACCCAGAACAGGTCCGGCGGCAACGAAGGCGCAGCTTAAAGCGGTGCGCAAAATGCTTGACGCAGGAGGATGGCTTCAGATCTATTCGGAAGGCAGTATGTGGGAGTATTACAGACCGGTAAGGCCGTTTAAGGAAGGCGCTGCCAGGCTCTCTGTTATGTTTGAAAAGCCGCTCATCCCGATGGCGTTTTCGTTCCGCAGACCGGGCTGGATCAGACGCACGATATTCAGGCAGACTGCGCTGTTTACGTTGTCGATCGGCGAGCCCCTTTGTCCGGACGCGTCGCTCGGGGTCAGGGAGCAGGAAGAAGACCTTTGCAAAAGGAGCCACGAAGCGGTTTGCAGACTTGCCGGAATTGACCCGTCTGAAAATATATATCCGCCTGTATTTCAAAACAACAAAAAAATAAATTATTGATCCGTTCACAGCGCGCCAGAATGGTACAGGAAGAAAAAAAGGATGAGAACATGACGCCTCATCCTTGACTCTGAACTTTGGATCCAGGATCCTGTATCATTAATTGTTAATTAAATTCCACCATCGCGGCTTTGCAGTTGTCCAGCACAAATGAGCACTCGAAGCCGCTTTTTCCGTCACGGCAGGGAACGATAGAAAGACCGTCCGGAAGATTGCCGCCTGCGATCCGTACGTTGTCTGTTAACGATCTGAACTTTACGGTCTTCGGAGCGGGAGCTTTGTCAAGATAATCGGTGGCGTTGAGGATAAGGAGCGCGTGTTTTGACGGATCGTCTTTACCGACCATTTCGCCGGCAACGAGCGCACCGCCGTCTTCGGTACGGACCTCTCTTACGAAGCCGAGATCGACAGACTCTTTCACTGTGAGGGCAGGATGATCCTTTACAACGGGGACAGCGCTGAAACCGATCAGATGCGTGTTCACGTTTCGGTATTTCATATATTCTTCGCTGAACGCGTGCAGTTCCGCATTCACTTTTTGCAGCTTCTCATACTGAACCGTTTTATTGCCGCCGTCGTCAAGTATATTGTTGCACCACCAGCCCTTTGTCCAGCATGCCCAGTTTATAGCAACTGCGCCGTACGCGAGCGCGCAATATGCCTGAAAACGCATCTGGTTTACGGACGTGAAGTCGTCTTCGTTGCGCCCGTTGCACTGTGGGATGAACCAGAAATCGCGCCCCGTCCTGCGGCAGGCGTCAGCGACGATATTGAAATTATCATACATCATCCCGAGCCCGGCGCTGCCCATCGGGTAAACGTAAAAGTCGTAGCTTATGTACGGAAGACCGACTTTTTCAACGTATTCTCTTATGTGCTGCGTGTAATTAACCGTGCCTAGCTGATTAAGAGTCTGGCTGTCGGTGTTTTCCGCGACGGAAGCGTAATTCGGATATAGATTTAAATATGGGATCTGGTTTGGAAAGAGGCCGCGCATAAGCTCTACTACTTCGCCATAGCGGTCAAAGTCAAGTGCCGACGGCTCGTCGCCAATATCGATCATCCGTACAGCGGGATGGTCAATGAATTTTGCGGCTGCTTCGATATATTTTTGTGTCGGATTGATCTCGCCGAGCTTTCCGGCTCTCTCTCCGTCGCCGCCCCACCAGCCGGGGACAATTCCTCCCGCGCAGCAGCCTATATCATACTTCTGCAGGAGGTCCAAAAGCTCCTTGGAAGGCCTCTGCAGACAAATGATCATATCGATCCCGCATGCTTTAATGTCTCTTACGTGCGCTTCTGTCCTCGCATAGTCCGCAAGGTTATATGCCCCGATAAGCAGTTTCTTTCTGTCGATCCGTGTGTTCATTGTTACTTTCCTCCGTTCTTATATTTACCTGTTTGCTTCTCTATTTACTTTGCGGATGATATCCGCGGTCTGTTCGGCGCAGCGAAGGTAACCCTCTTCGGTAAGATGAAGCAGGTCGCGGCATTTAAAGTAATGTGCATCGGCAAGGCAGAGGGAGTAAAGGTCATTGACAGCGACCCCCTCTGATGCCATTAGTTCTTTAGCAGCAGCGTTATAACGCACGACCCACTCATTGTCGTAATTGATATTGTCCGCGCCTGTGCCGGTGACGTCTGCCGCCGCTCCGGGAGAAAGGATGGGTGTAGTTGTCGCAAATATCGGTACTGCACCGTTCCGCCGGATCTCGGCAAGTATTCTTTTTAAGAAGCGTACGTATTCATCGACGGGGTGTATCGCTTCTGTCATCGGCGCTTCGATGTTCATATCCCAGTAGCCGTTGTTCCAGTGTACGATGTCGTAGTGGCCGCGCTTGAATGCCTGGTTCGCCTGCCATAGCGTGTAGGCGGCGAAACGGCCGTTATCGGCGTCGTCGTAATATACGTCGAACTCGCCCTGCAGCAGTTCCTTTACGTAGTTGTCGTAGCCCATACGGATCGAATCGCCGAGCAGCAATACTTTTTTCATGAAGTGTACGCCTCCTTTTTTCCTCTGCCTTATTTTACTACTTTGTTTAGAAATAGGCAAATGGCGTGGCAAGTGGCAAGTTGCAAGTGGCAAATGGCAAGTGGCAAGTGGAAAGTGGCAAGTGGGCGAACCGAGTGATGGTACGAATTTCGGGGGGAACGAAATTCTTGACCATTCACTCGGCTTCGCTGGCGAAAAATAAGGCAGTCAAATGAGCCTTAAATCAATGGAGAATGGCAAGTGGGAAGTGGGAAGTGGCAAGTGGCAAG
>JAFWQX010000184.1 GCA_017508875.1 Clostridia bacterium
AGTGGCAAGTGGCAAATGGCAAGTGGCAATTATTAATCAACTACTCTTATCGTTTCGATCGTGATCATGCTGGTGTCTTTCAGGAAGCCCATCGCGAGTCCGTAATAGTCCTGAGTATAGTCATCTGCTGTTATTGACGCACAGATCTTCTCGACCGTATCCCAGCCGCCCGTGACCTCGCCAAACGCGGCATAATCGCCGTCGAGAGTGTCGTTGTCGTCAAGCATAATGAAAAACTGCGAGGATGCGCTGTTCGGGTCTTTGGCTCTCGCCATCGAAATAACACCCTTCTTGTGGAGAATGTTGTTGTCAACACCGTTCGATTTGAATTCGCCTTTTATTGTCGAATCATCCTTTGCCCCGGCGCCGCCCTGCAGCACGAAGCCTGCCTGTACGCGGTTGAACACAGAGCCGTCGAATGCGCCGGCCTTCGCGAGTTTAACGAAGTGGTCAACGGTGATAGGCGCTTCCTTTCTGTTCAGCGTGACGGTAATAGTTCCAAAGTCTTTTACAACGATTTCACACACGGGTGCATCTCCTCCTCCTGCACATCCGGCGAAAGCGGCGATCGACAATAACACCGCGATCCCGATGCATGCAATTACGATTAATTTATTCCTTTTCATGTGAGTCAACCTCCTAAGAGAAAGTGGAGCCGATTATACCATTATTTATGCATTTCCGCAACCGCCCGGCATAATTGGCATAACGGCGTCGAGCACTCCGTGCTCCATTGACGGGTCCATCGGCGGCTGCCGTTCGTAGACGGATTTCAGCCTGATCTCGCGGCGTTCTTTACCGCTCTGCGCGAAGCCGTCCATGATCTCGAGCACGTGGTACGTCTGGTTGGAATTGGCCCGGAACGGCCTGCCGCAGGCCAGCGCTTTAGCCATATCCGCAAGACCGAGGCCGCGGCTGTTGTCCGGATAATCGAACGCCGCCTCCACGTCCCTCATCCCTTCGCTGGGCGTAAACAGCCTGATCGGGCCGCTGAAGCAGTTCGGATCCGGTACGTACAGCGTGCCTTTGGTGCCGTATACCTCGAGCCGCGCCTGGCCGGGATAATAAACGTCGAACGTGGTGTAGAGCGTGCCGATCGCGCCGCTGGTAAAGCGCAGATTTCCCGCGTAAAGCGTGGGAACTTCGACTTTAACGACCTCGCCGTAATGAGGCTTGCTGGTGATGAGACGTTCAGGGAAAGACGTGCGCGTCATGGCAGACACGGATTCGACGCCGCCGCAGAGGTTCAGCATTGCCGTCAGGTAGTACGGGCCCATGTCGAACATCGGACCGCCGCCGTATTGGTAGTAGAATGCGGGATCGGGGTGCCAGGTCTCGTGGCCGTGGCAGATCATGAACCCGGCGCAGCCTACGATATCGCCTATGACGCCGTCGTCGATCAGCTTGCGGCACGTCTGGATCCCGGCGCCTAAAAACGTATCGGGAGCTCCGCCGAGCAGCAGACCCTTTTCCTTAGCCAGAGCCATAATTTCGTTGCCCTCCGCCAAAGACGCGGCGAGCGGTTTTTCCGAATAGACGTGCTTACCGGCCTTGAGCGCGGCCATTGTCACCCCGTAATGCTCGTACGGGCGCGTGATGTTCAGCACGATGTCAACGTCCGGATCGTCGAACAGTTCGTACATGTCCTTGTATATCTTCGGCACGTTGTACTGTTTCGCTGCGTTTTCCGCGCGCTCCGGGATGAGGTCGCACACACCTGCAATCTCGATCTCTTTAAACCGTTTTGTGATGTTCTCAAGATAAATGCCGCTGATCGCGCCGCAGCCGACAAATCCGATCTTAACAGTTTTCATGATTTTCCCCCTGACATTTGCTCTGCGTCAATACATTTTTGCGTTGTTCTCGAACCGCTCTGTAGTGAGGCCGTTGTCCAGCGCAACCTGGCGCCCTTCCGCCGCCCACAGCATGCCGCGCTTCATCATGATTTCGGCGTTCGGCGACTTTTCGAACACGTCGTCGTGATGGCCGAGCGAAGTGTAGAAAACGCGGCCGTTGCCCCAGAATTTCGTCCAGGCCACGGGCATATCAACGGGCTTGTTCGAAATGTGGTAATAGCTGATGAGCGGGAAGCGCGTGGTGGCAAGCACTTCGATCGACGGGTCAACGTGCAGGTAGTATTGTTCGGAGCACACCTTGAAGTCTTCGAGGCCGTCAACGATCGGCGACGAGCCGTGGCGGACGTTGACAACGTATTCGACGCCGTCTCCTCCGGGGTGGCTCACCCATTGACCGCCCGTCATAAACTGCCACTCCGTATCCTGCCTGAACGAGTCGCACATACCTCCGTGGCACCCTGCGAGCCCTACTCCCGCCCCTACCGCGCGGGCAACGTTTCTCGAGTATTCGCCCGGTATGCTGCCCATCGTCCAGCAGGCAACGATGAGGTGGTATTCGAGCAGTTTTTCGTAGTCCTTCAGGCAGTCGAGTGTGTCGTATATCCCCGCCTGATACCCTTCTTCTTCCATTAGGCGTGCGAAGCGTTTAGAGGTGAGTTTCGGCTCGTGTCCGTCCCATCCGCCCTGAAATATCAACACTTTTCTCATTTCTTTTCCTCCGTTCAGCTCCGGCGTGTTCGCGGTCAACGTCCCGCTGCCGTTGCTTCTTTTTTTTCGTTTTTTTCTGCTGCTATTATAACCGCCGCGAAGATGAATATCAATTCAATTTTGGCCCCCACCGCCGCACCGCCGGCTCCTTCCATTGCTCATTTTCCTCCGGAGGTTGAAGGTGGAGTGGCACACGATCCTCAATTCTGACGATTTGTGTGCCAAAAATTGCTCATTTTCCTGCGGAAGTTGAGAAGGAGTGGCACACGATCCTCAATTTCGGCGATTTGTGTGCCACGAATTGCTCATTTTCCTGCGGAAGTTGAGAAGGAGTGGCACACGATCCTCGATTTCGGCGATTTGTGTGCCACGAATTGTTCATTTTTCGCCTTCTGATGTTCACAAGACAGCGCCGGGCTGGCACACAAATCTCGATTTTTCCACTTTGTGTGCCAATGTTATCCGCTGCCCGGCTGAGAGACGGCGCCGGGCTGGCACACAAATCTCGATTTTACCACTTTGTGTGCCAATGTTATCTGCTGCCCGGCGAAGAGACAGCGCCGGGCTGGCACACAAATCTCGATTTTACCACTTTGTGTGCCAAAGTTATCCGCTGCCCGGCCGTGAGACAGCGCCGGGCTGGCACACAAAACCCGATTTTTCCACTTTGTGTGCCAAAGTTATCCGCTGCCGGCGGAAACGAGTGGTTTGCCATTTTTCCCTCTTTGTGCTATCATACGGGGGCACGAAAGTCGAAGAAGCTGAAGTCCTAAATGCTGCAGCTGCACAACTGAAATCGGGGCGTATAATATGAAAAAAGCAATATCATGGACATTTCTGGCATATTTTATAATACTGTTCGCAGAGCGGGCGCAAAGTATTGTCCGCGAGCTGTTCTTCCGCGGGTCGCTCAAGCTTTCGGCATTCGACGTATTCGTCACCATCGTTGCCTGCATCTCAATTTCCGCAACACTCGTCCTGCTTGCGGGATTCAACGCCGATTTCTGGCGCTCGCTCTTCAACCCGGCGAAAACGCCTGATTATGCGCGGCTCACGTTGACCGCCGGAGTCATTTTATTGTCCGGCATGATGCATACGGAATTCACGATCGCCCCGGTCCAGTTCGTCGCGTACGGCGCGCTGATCATCGGGATGATCCTCCAGACTGTTCTAAACATAAAAAGCGGAGGAAACGCGTTCCGCCACTGGTTCTCACTCACATATATCACGGCGTTTTCGATGGCAATACCCGTTATGTACCGCTCGAATATACGGCTGAGCGTGCTGTTCCACGTAATTGAAGCTGTCGCGGCATTCGTGCTCGTGGCATTCTTCACGCTCGCGCTCAGGCGGATCTTCACGGGCAATGCAAACGATCTGCTGTCGGTCATTCCGTTTGCGTCAATGGCGGTCCTCGACGCGGTAATTCTCGCGCTGCGCTGGACGGAATACGTCAATACGTTCGTACTGATCTTCGCTGTATTGTCCGCCGTACTGTTCGCCGCCGGCAAGGTACTATTTTATACCGCTTTCAACAATAAAGAAAAGGCCATTTGAACTTCTGCGAAGCCGAGTGAATGGCTAAGAATTTTGTTTGACCGAAATGCGAATTAATGAAGGGAACGCATGAGACCCAAAATTCGTGCCATCACTCGGTTCGCCTCTTAACTCTGAACTCTGAACTCTGAACTCTTAACTCTGAACTCTTAACTCTTAACTTACCAGCGGCCTTACCGCCTTATAAACCTCTTTATACCGGGCGTAGATCTCCATATACTTCGCGTGAAGCTCAGGCCGGGGATAAAACGTCTCGGTCTCCCGGACCATCTTTGACGCCGCATCAGCAAGATCGGCAAACACACCTGTTGCCACCCCGGTCAACATCGCGCAGCCGACAGTTCCGGCATTGACCGTTTTCAGCGCGGTGATAGGCATATTCAGCACGTCCGCCTTCATCTGCATCCAGTATTTCGACTTCGCCCCGCCGCCTGTCGCACATAATCTGGTGAAGCGGATCCCGGAATCGGCGAGCGCTTCGTAATTAAGGCGCATCTCGTACGCGACGCCCTCCATGCAGGCCCAATAAAGCTCGGTCACGGTCGTTGCCGTCGTTAAACCGAGGATCGCACCGCGCGAGCCGGTGTCCATATAAGGTGTCGCGGCGCCTGCAAAATGCGGAAGCACGAGCAGCCCTGTAGGTTCATCGCGCCCGTACGAGTCCTCGATCTCCGCCATACTCCTGCCGCCGCTGAAATTATCGACGCACCACTTGATCAGTGCACCGCCGGTATACGAAAAAGCGTACGCGGCATATTTCCCCGGAATGACGTACGGGACAACGGAAAAATAGCCTTTTGCCATCACGTCGATATCCGGCAGCGTGTCGTAGATAGGCGTCAGACACTCGACAGTCCCTGCCCCGTCAACGGCTTTGTCCCCGTTGAACACTCCCGCGCCGACGGCCGCGGCCACCTGATCGTGCGCCACCATTACGATAATACAATCTCTGCGAAGACCGGTGCGGCAGGCTGCTTCGGCAGTGACGCTGCCTGTTATAGTTCCAGAAGGAACGGGCGTACTCATAAGCGAAACGTCGATCCCTGCCGCGTCAAATATTTCTTTGCTCCACGTGAGGGTATTGATATCGAAAGCCATCGTACGCGTTGCCAGCGAATAATCTATCTGTGCCTTTCCGGTCAGATGGCGGACAACGTAATCTCCGATCAGGAATATATTTGTTGCCGCGGCGTAGACCTCGGGCGAATGCCGTTTGATCCACATCATTTTTGGAATCGAGTACATTTCGTGCGGCGCAAGACCGGTGACGCGGGCTATATGCGCTGCTCCGAGCTTTTCCGTAAGTTCGGCGCACTCTTCCGCCCCGCGCGGATCCGTGTAAAGCATCGACGTGTGAAGCGGCTTCCCGTCGCCGTCGGTCATGACAAACGTCTCCCCGAAACTGGTCACTCCGATCCCGCCAATATCCGCATGCTCAGCCGTCATCTCCGCGATCACAGCATAGACACTGTCCATCAGATAAGTCACGTCGATCTCATGTCCGCTCACTTCGCGGCGCACCGGATAATCCCGGTAAGCTTTCCCGAGCTCTTTTCCGCTCTCATCAAACACCGTAAGCTTACAGCCCGTGGTCCCTATATCCAACCCCGCGATCTTCATCAGTCTATCTCCACCCAGTCATAGTGCAAATATGTTGTGAACGCTTCTTTAAGTATCTCTTTCACGTGGCCTTCGCCGACGGTCGTATGGTGCTTAAACCCGCCCTTAGCCAGCTTGATCAGTTTGTTCTGCAGATCCGGAACTTCAGCGACACCGCCGCAGCCGAAGAAGCCGTCTTCGATCGGATCGTCTGTAAAGCGCGCTTCGGAAACGTAAATAATGATCTTTCCGTCTTTGGTCTGGCAGTTGGAAATAGTGATAGGCATCTCGCGAATGCGGCCTTCGTTGCAGCCCCAGCCCGAGCCCGGATCGGTCTTATCGAACATCTTGTGGTTCGTGACGGTGCCCTTGCACGTCATCAGCCCCTGAGCCACAGGCCCGCAATGGAACAGAATGACTTTGTTCTCGTCGTCGCCGTAGTTATTGTTCCAGTCGAGCACCGCCGCGGGTTTTTCGGTGGCAAGGTTCAGTGCGCGCATCGTTACTGCGGAGCACATATCGATCTCGCAGCTGGCAACGATTCCGCGGTCGTTGAGTTCGGACAAAATAACGCACGGGCAGATGCGCAGGTGCGCTTCCATCTCGTTCCAGCAGCGGAGCGCGAGCGCGTCGAGGTGGTACTCTTCTATGTAGCGGTCAATTACGACGGCAAGTTTTCCGAGATTGTTCAGGCTCTTTTCCGGTACGGTCGAGAAGTCGCTGTAATTCTTCAGATATTCGAGTTTCGCGACCACAGCCGGATCGTCGTTCTTCATCGCATCGACCTTATCAAACACTTCGGAAAGGTCAAACGATTCGACGTTGATGCCGTACTTCTGCATTGCCAGCTCGTCGAAACGCACGGTTTTGAAAGCCGTTGTCCTTGCGCCGATGCAGCCCAGATTAAAGCGCTTCATACCGTTCACGACGCGGCATACCGCGGCGAATTCGTCGAGATTTTCTCTGAATTTCGGCGAGAGCGGATGGACAACGTGCGGTTTTAATACGGTGAAAGGTACGTTATATTGTGTAAATACGTCGGTGACGGAAAACTTCCCGCAGTATGCGTCGCGCCTGTGTGCAAAATCCATCTTCCCGATCTCGTCCGGGTATGCCTGCATAAGGATAGGCACTCCCGCGTCCCTGAGGGCGGTGACTGCGCCGTTCTCATCGGCAAATATAGGCATGCAGAATATTACGCCGTCGTACTCGCCTTCGTGTTTCTTCAGCCATTTAGCGTAGAGCAGCCCTTCGTCGCGCGTTTCGACCGCACCGAAACGGGTAAGCTCCTGCTCCATTATGATATAATTATAACCCGCGTCAGTGACGGCTTTTACCATCTCGTCGCGGGCGTTTAAAATGAGTTCTCCCGGCATAAAGCCGCGGTTTCCGAATGCAAGTGCGAATGTGATTTTACCGGCCATTCTGTAACCCTCCATTAAAATATGATAGTTCGGTGTGCCTGTTCTCCGAAGAATTAATCTGTGTAGATTATCATATATCAGGGTGCCGTATGTCAACCACTTTTTGTCACTGCGTCACTGGCTCTTTTTATCAGCCTGAAATCGTTACTCCGCTACGTACCCTTTCCCGCGTATGACCGCGATCACTGAGTCAACGTATTTCGCGCACACTTCATCGGAGCCTGCTTCGACCATAACGCGAATGACCGGTTCCGTACCGGACTCACGCACCAGGATGCGGCCGTTCTCGCCCAGCTCATCCGCCACGCTGTTTACCGCCGCCTGCACGTCTGGATCGCCGAGCGTCTCCGGTTTGGACTTCACGCGCACGTTCTTAAGGACCTGCGGATAGAACACTACGGGCGCCGCGAGTTCGCTCATGGGCTTTTCTTTCGCCAGCATGACTTCCATCAGTTTGAGGCTGGTGAGTATCCCGTCGCCTGTCGTAGCGTACTTGGAGAAAATGATATGACCGCTCTGCTCTCCGCCGATGCGATGGCCGTTCGCCGCCATATTTTCGTAAACGTATTTGTCACCGACCTTCGTCTTCTCGTAGCCGATACCGACCTTGTCCAGCGCTTTGTACAGGCCGAAATTCGACATAACAGTAGTGACCACCTTATTATTCAGCAGTTTACCTCGCTCTTTCATATAAAGGCCGTAGATGTAGAGGATGTGGTCGCCGGTGACAACGTTCCCCTTCTCGTCCACGCACAGGCAGCGGTCTGCGTCGCCGTCGTACGCAAAACCCACGTCCAGGCCGTTATCGACAACGAATTTCTGAAGGTGTTCGATATGAGTGGAGCCGCAGTCGGTATTGATATTGTACCCGTCCGGAGCGTTGTTGATCACGTACGTCTTTGCGCCCAGCGCGTCAAATACACCCTTCGCGATCGACCAGGCGGCGCCGTTGGCCGCGTCCAGACCGACCTTCACGTTTTTGAAGCCGAACTTTGAAAGCGATATCAGGTACCCTATATACCTGTTCCTGCCCGCGACGTAGTCAACGGTGCGTCCGACGTTCCTCGTTGCAAGAGGCACTTCGAGCTTTCCGTCGATATAGTCCTCGACCTCGCTGATGGTCTCTTCGTCCATCTTCTCGCCCTTACCGTTCAGAAGCTTAATGCCGTTGTCGTAGTACGGGTTATGGGAGGCGGAGATCATTATCCCGCAGTCGAAGTCGTCAACGCGCGTGATGTATGCGACAGACGGCGTGGTGGTGACGTGCATGATGTACGCGTCTGCCCCGGAGGCCATGAGCCCGGTGCATAACGCATATTCGAACATATATGATGAGCGGCGCGTGTCCTTCCCGATCACGACGCTGGCCTTTTTATTCATGCGCTCGCCGTAATACCAGCCCAGAAAGCGCCCTATCTTTATAGCGTGTTCGTACGTTAAATTTACGTTAGCCTCGCCGCGGAAGCCGTCGGTACCGAAATATCTGCCCATTTCAGCGCTCCTCCTTTACCGTAACCGTGCCGTCGTTTTTCCAGATGCTGTACGCAGGGACCGTGCCCCGAACGCAGCTGGTAGGATAAATATTCGAATGCGGGCCTATCACCGTACCGGGATTAAGCACGGAATTACAGCCGACTTCCACGAAATCCCCGAGCATTGCCCCGAACTTCTTAAGCCCGGTCTCGAGCTGCTCTGCGCCGTTATGGACAACGACTAATGTTTTGTCCGATTTTACGTTTGAGGTGATGCTGCCGGCGCCCATGTGGCTGTACCAGCCCAGAATCGAGTCGCCGACGTAGTTATAATGCGGGGTCTGTACGTGGTCAAACAGAATGACGTTCTTGAGTTCCACGGAGTTTCCGACGACGCAGTTCGCTCCGACGAGCGCCGAGCCTCTGATGAACGCACAATGCCTCACTTCAGTCTCCGGCCCTATTATGCATGGCGCTCCGAGATATGCGCTCGGGAAAACCTTTGCGGTCTTATGCACCCAGACGTGCTCAGAAACCTCCTCATAATCATCGCCCAGCTGCGCGCCGAGCGTCAATATCAATTCTTTTATTCCTTTTAGCGCCTCCCAGGGGTACGTGAATCCGCGCAGATATTCGGCGGCAAGCGTGTGCCCGCTTTCGAGGTCAAACAGTTCTTTTACAGTGTACAAGGCTTTTCTCCTCCAGAAACAGCATAATGTCATAGCAAAACGCAAAGTCCGCCCTTTATTTACGGTGTACGGACTTCCGTTTAAGTGCTGAGAAAAGCTCTGTTACAGTGTTGATTCTGCTTTTTGATTTTCTCTTCGATCCACTTTAAAACCGCGGCAGCATCCGCCGAATCTTTCGATAACTGCCGTCCTCGTCGACCTCCCGGTCCCGGCGCTAACAACGTCCTTTTCCTCCTTTTAAGGAGCGTCGTTTTACTTGATCCCGTCCTGTTTCGGCCGCGTTATGCGGTCAATTCGTTCCGGTCCGTCCGGCCGCCTGCTTCGCGTCCTGACGTGCCTTCATTGTACCCGAAAAGGTATGCGGTGTCAAATCAGGGCAACCTCTACTTTTTCACTTCACAAATCGCGGCGCATGGGATATAATACCAAGTAAGAAAACATCAGGAAAGGGACACAAAATGAAGATCAAAGCAGTTAAATTCAGAAAAGACGGATTTTACACTCAGCCTTTCGCGTTCGGAGGCGAAGAAGGGACGCAGAACTTTGACCCGGAAATCAGATACCGCGGAAGCCTTCAAAACTACCTCATTGACACCGGAAAAGAAGTAATACTTGTTGACACCGGCCTCCCCGCCGGAACGCCTGAAGAGCTTCCGAACGAAAAAAGTCCTGCATATACCGGAAAAGACATATGCAGCTATATGGAAGCGTTTGCCGCCCTCGGATACAAGCCCGAACAGGTCACTAAAATACTGCTTACACATAAACACATAGATCATTCCGGCGAACTCCGCTCTTTCCCGAACGCAATAATTTACGCGGGCGCTGAAGAACTGAAAGCGGAAGAACTTAAGGGGCTTGCGAATATTGTCCCTGTGAATTACACAGACGGCGCATACTACAATTTCCCTGAGAGCCAGAAGATCGCGGAGGGAATAACTCTGATCAAAGCCAAAGGTCATACTAACGGGAACAGTATAGTTGTGGTCGAAGCAGACGGACTGTTTTACATGCTCCACGGAGACATTACGTACGTTGACGAAGCGCTGTATGAGAACAAATTGTCCGTCGTATACGAAGATCTTTCCGCGGCGCGCGAAACACTTGACCGCGTACGCGAGTTTGTGCGCAGCCACCCAACCGTTTACTGCGGAACCCACACGCCCCAGGGCTTCGAAAACCTCGAAGCTAAACGCGTGATCGATCTTGATGCTCCCGTACCGACAGTCCTCGCGGAAACCGATTTTTCCGCCGGACAGGAGAGCGGAAAATACGTCTGCAGCGTATGCGGCTACGTTTACGACCCGGCGGAACACGACGGAGTCAAATTCGAAGAACTCCCGGACGACTGGCGCTGCCCGCGCTGTAAGCAGCCCAAAGACAAATTCAACAAAGCGTAAAAGCATAAGGAGGAAAATGCAATGAAAACAGCTGTTCGTTACTTCACCAAATCCAAAAAAGGCAACACCAGAAAGCTCGCTGATGCTGTTTCCAAAGCGACCGGCATTGAAGCACTCGACGTTTCTGCAGATCTCGAAGAGAAAGTCGACAGACTGATCCTGATCAACGCGATGTACGCGGCAAACATCGATAAAGAGGTAAAAGAATTTCTCGCCCGGAACAAAGACCGGATCGGCGAGGTGGTCAATATGAACACTTCCGCTTCCGGCGCTTCTACGTGGAAGGCGGTTAAGAAAGTTACCGACGAGCTCGGCATCACGCTCAGTGAGAAGGAATTTCATTGCTCCGCTTCATGGATCTTTATTAATAAAGGACTTCCGAGCGAAGATGATTTAAAGCGCGCAGGAGAGTTCGCCGCATCGCTTTGATATAAGTTGAAATTACGTAATTAAAGGCCTTCGAAGCATGACGTTTCGAGGGCCTTTTTTGCGCAAAAATATTAAGATTCAAAAGCTCCGGAAAACATGCTATAATATCAATACAATTTACAGCACCGATTTTCCGGAGGTAAATATCATGAAAAAACTGCTTGCTTATCTGATCACCCTGTCACTCCTGGCCGGCCTTTGGGCCATTCCCTCTTTCGCTTCAGACGCGCAGTCTGACTTCGACACGAACTACGGTTTCGTTGCCATGAACGAAAGCAGCCGTATCACTCTCCAGGAAGAGAGCGTCTGGCTCACAGCAAAGGAAGCCGCAAAAGGCGACATATTCGATTATATTTATAAAAAGCCGGTCGATCCGAACGATTTCGAGCTGAATTACACCGTCGTTAACGACACTACGCGGGACAACGGCACGCACTCGCGGTTCAACATTTACGTATTGCCCTCCGCGGGCGCGGCGCCGGGCGACGGCGTGCTCATACAGCTGATCCAGTTCGCGCTGGGCGCCGACAATGACGAAATAAAGCATAAACTTATTGTCGGCTCCGGTCCTGAAGGCGGCTGGGATAATTACGCTTCTTTCAACGAGGACTATTCCGTTGCCCTTAAATTGTACTCAAAAGACGGGACGTTCCACCTGTCCGTGAACGGCAGCGACTACCGCTTTTCCGGTGCAAATGCTAACCTGCTAAAGTCATTTGCCGCAAACGGAGGCGCGTACGTGCGTTTCTCTGCACGCTTCCAGGAACACGGTGAAGGGGCGTACGGCGGTGATTACGCTGTAGAGAGCCTCAAAGACGCGGAAGGAGTAGTCAATTTCGGCAGCAAATACGGCACGCAGGAAGACCGCTCGTCCGATATAGACGTATCCGGTCCGGACAGTTTCGAGGGAGTTTACGGCGACGACATCAAGGGAAAGCTCGAATTTACGCGTTTCGACTACAACAGCCTGACGCCCGAGGGCACCACGCTCAACTACTCCGTGACGGAAGAAGGACTTTCATTGTTCGGCCGCAACGACGAAAACGGCTTCTCGGCAGGCGTTTCGTACCAGCAGCCGCTCACACTTGACCACGACAGCGAGCTGTCTTTCACGCTCGTGATGCCGGACGAAGTTTACACCTATAACAGCAATAAAGTCGCGGAATACAGCGCATTCGTTTGTGAAACGCCGAACGTTAATTTCTCCGGCACCCGCAGCCTGTACCTGCGCTTCTCGTTCCGCGCCGACGATTACAAAGTCAGCAGTTCCACCCCCGCCGTGCTCGAAGTCATAATGTGGGACGATCAGGACGCGAACCTGGTAGTCGCCAGCAACACCGTGACGGTCGCTCCGAAACCGGACGCCGGCAATGAATTCACGTTCCGAATCGTTTTTGACAGCAATGCGAACTGCTATAAGCTTTACGTTAACGGGCAGCGCGCATCCACCAGCGCGACCGAGCTTAGCATGACCGAGTATTTTGATAAGATAATGGCGGCAAAATTCCTTTCTACCACCGTCAGCCTCGCCACCGCAGACCGCACTTCGGGCGGCTTTGCCGAAGGCGATGAAGATATGATCGGCTTTACGCTCAGATCTATAAACGGACTCAAGCTCGTCAACGAATCACCGGACGCTGTGGAAGCGATCGAACTGTACGTTGACGACGTTACGGATGATACGGTCTTACTCTCCTGGGTGGAAGCGGAACTTCCCGAGACGGACTTTGACGCCCCGCTCGGCCCTCCGGACGGGTATTTAGTGAAGAGATCTAAAGGCGTCCTCGGCGATGACGGCATAATGAATACTGAAGACGACGGCGCATTTTACGTCGAGGGCCTGGGCACGACGAGTTACGAGGATAAGAGTGTGACGCCGGATACGCGCTATTTTTACACCGTCAGCGCAGTGAAAAATGACGGCGGGAATTATCTCGAACTGCTCTCTTCGTACAGCGTGCGCGCGGTAACGTCAAACGGCGAAGTGACGGATCAGACCGAGCCGCCTGCAGCGACTGACGCTCCCGCAGATGCGACCGCGGACAATAGCGGATCCGGAGACGCAACCCCTGCTCAGGCGACCGTTGACAACAGCCGTAGCGGAGATAGCAAAAACAATGCCCTGCCCGTTATTCTGGGCGTCGGAGGAGCGGTGATCGTCGCCGGCGTCGTAATTGCCCTGCTCGCGGTCAAAAAGAAAAAGAAAGGCTGACGGATCATGGATAAAGTCAGGCGGAAACATGCGCGCGGAAACAGATTGACAGCGGCGGCGATAGCGGCGGCAATGTCGGTCGCGCTGGCATTGCCCCTCGCCGGATGCGGCGGGAACGGAAACGGCGGGAACACGAACACGCCCGGGGGAGATATTGTCCTTCCCACACACAGTGAAGGGAGCAGCATCGAAATGAAAGAATACGCCGTAACCAAGACGGTCGCCGATTTTAAATACGGCGTCGCAGGTCCGTACGATAAATATACGAAATCCGTAGACGAAGGCTGGAACTACTGGCTTTCGCGCTCGTTTGCGGGCCTCACGCCCGAATACAGCTACACGCCGGACGCATCCGGTGACGCACTTGAATACAAATCAAACTGCGTATGGTCGGACGGCGGCTCAGACGATGACTGTAACTACGTGACGATCTATCCTTCCTCAAATGCACGCACGGACGGAACGGCCGAATCCGAATTCCTGTTCTACATCCCCTGCCTTAACCCCGAAGGAACGCCTATAAACTACGGCGTATACCCGAAAGAATACGAAAACTACCTCGACCTCTCCGAATACGATAATCTTTCGTTCATATTCTGCGCACAGTCCGAACTCGGTTCCGACGTGGCGTTTGAAATTTACCTGAAAAATCACGGCTCGGAGCGGTACAAAGTTTACGAGTATAAGGGCAAGGGCGGGAAGATGCGCATCGATATTGACCTGCGCGCGATCGGAACAGACCGCCGCGACCGTCTGGAATCGCTCACCGTCGTAAACGTTATCAGCAATATGGCTAAAGGCGACCGCATACTTAACTGCTGGTATAAGCTTGAAGCCGGGGCGGAAAAAGTGTTCCTCGAAAAGACTTCGCGAATGAGCGGCGTCAATATTAAGAGCGAATTTCTCGGCAATATGCTTTATACGATGTGCGGCGCGTATTCCGCCACCGGTTTTTATGACAGTTCGGACGGAAAATACAAAGTCTGGTACGGCGCGGGCGTTCCCGAGCAGCAGTCCACGGACAACGTTTATTACATGGAATCTGCAGATCCCGAGCGCGGCTGGAGCAAGCCCGTGCGCATCACCACCGACGGCTCCACGAAAGGCACGCTCACAGATAAAAGCGGAAAGCTTCGCGGTTCCTCCTCCCCTGTCGGATACGGCGGCGATCCTGCAGTCGTGAAGGTAGACGGCACGTATTACATGTACTTTTCAGGGATCGAATGGAACCTCGACGACGGCACGTACCACCACTGGAACAAGATCTGGCTCGCCACTTCGACCGACGGCCTTAACTGGACGGCATACGGCGCGGTAGTTGACACGGAAAACGGCGGCTCGCTCGGCTACGGTTCCGGCGCCCCGAGCGTTGTTTACTATGGCGGAAAATTCTATATGTACTACTATTCGCAGTCACACGACGTTAACTACCCCGACGAGCCCGGCGGCCTCGTACTTAAGATCAGCGACGACGGATACCACTTCGGTAAGGCGATCTCGATAGACCGGACAATGCCTTCGATGGAAGTAAAATACGTGCCGGAGCTTATGAAGTGGATCGGCTGCTACTATACCGAAGACCGTCAATACGGCGAAGGCTGCAAAGCGGGCGTGCGCGTGGCGTTTTCAAACGACGGCATCAAATGGTCGTTTGATTTTACGGACAATTCCCTTATCGCTCAGGATATGACTATTCCCCTCAACCATAACCCGGGCTTTATCGGCACCGAGACCGGTTTCGCGGGGACAACGATCTATTGCAACTGGGGCGCGAACGACCTGCCGCTCACAGTGAACGGCTACTGGTTCTCCTCCGCCCAATATGATGCGCGTCAATTAGAATATTGCCGAATAACGCTCAGGTGAATAATACCGAGTTAAGAGTTAAGAGTTCAGAGTTCAGAGTTAAGAGTTTAGAGTTTATCGTTATTCGTTAAACTGTCCCCATAAAAATGGACACGTCGAAAGTAGTGCAAGAGATGACGTCCCCCGAAAAAGGACAAAAGTAAAGAGACGGCACCCTACGAAAAGGACAGTG
>JAFWQX010000185.1 GCA_017508875.1 Clostridia bacterium
AGTTTTAATATAGTGTTTCGAATAAACGATACCCGCCGGAGCTGTTACAAAAATTAAATCCGGCGGGTATATTTTTATTATTCGTGCTTTCAGCCTTTATTATTAGCCTATAAGCGTGTAATAATGGCGTATATTCAGATCCTCCTGCATATCCAGCCCGTGGGATCCGCAGCTGCCGTCTATTTCGTGGCACCCGTGATCCATGGCAAAGCCTATAAGGGTCCGGTGCTGTTTCCAGCTTTCCTTTATCAGCTCGTAAAAGATCCCGAAGGCAAGCGAATTGGCTCTCAGCTGGCTCAGCGCCTCTGCACTTTCAGGTCCGTATTTGTGCATAAGCGTATCGTAGTTTCCGTTGTAAACGGCAATAAAGTCGTATTTGTCCTCGCTGATGAGCCTCGCGGCAACGGCGTCGATCTCTTCGATGGTGTTGCAGATATAGTAATCCATATCCCTTTCCCTGTAGATTTCCGCCATGCTGCAGTCGGTCTCGGCAATGATCGCCGGGCGTTTTCCGGCCCTGATGAGCGCATCAAAGATGCTGTCGATCTTTATGACAGGCTTTTCGTACCTTTTTATGCCGTGGACCTCCGGCTGAGCCCCCGTGTACATTGTCCCGAAGCAAACCGGTGTCACTGAGGGCATAACGGAAAGGAGCGGTACCTGGATCTCACAGCGTCTTGAAACCGGCTCAAGGAGGAGCGGATATTTTTCGGCGATCCACTGAGCGATAGCATCGGGGTTGAACATAAATATTCTGTCCGCTTTCCCGCCGTTTAGCTTTTCGTCAATATATTTTTTTATTGTTTCGTTTGGTTCTGCACAGTGTTCCGGCGGTTCGATCCCCATTGCGTAACACAGCGCGGCACAAACGGTATCGAGAGAGACTTTGTTGTATTCCATTATTTATTGCTCCTTTTTTTCGTACGCTTCAAATACGAGCGATTCCCAGCCGTACCGGTAGCCTTTGAACGTTCTGCCGCCCAGCTCGGTATCAGCATGAAAATATGCATCAAATATCTTGCCCGCGGCCGGAGAGGCGTTGCTGCCGGAAGAACCGTGCTCAATAAGCACCGAAACGGCGATCTCGGGATTCGTTGACGGTCCGTAACAAATAAATACCGAGTGCGAACTTTGTCCGAACGCTTCCATTCCGGTCTCCGGCGTACCTGTTTTTGCGCAAACGAACCCTTCCGGAAAACTTTTGAACGCGGCGGAAACATTTGCGCTCTGCTTCACCATCTCTGTCATGCCTTCTTTAACAAGCCCGAGCGCCCAAGCACTCGCTCCGGTATGCGTTTTAGTATTGTTCACCTCTTCGTCTGTATAGACGATCTCCCCCGACGGCGTTAAAACCTTCGCCAGAACATGCGGCGTATTTATGTACCCGCCGTTTGAAAGTGCCGCGGCGTAATTGCTCAGCTGCAGCGGTGTAAACAGCGTATAAAGCTGCCCGATCGATGACTGCGCCGTATCCGAATCGCTCCAGACATGGTAAATATCGCGCTCACGGAGCTTCATTGTCGCAGGATTGCTGCGATATCCGGCATATTCGGCGATCTCGATCCCGGTTTTTTCTCCGAGCCCGAACGCCTTCGCCCAGAAATCGATATTGTCGATCCCCGTATTCACTCCAACGGTATAGTAGAACACGTTGCACGACTTGGCCAGGGCGGTAATCAGCGAAACTTCTCCGTGCCTGCTTAGGCAGGAATGTATTCTCCCGCTTATTGTCATACGCTTCTGGCAGTCAACGACAGTTTTGGAAGTGATCGTCCCGCTTTCGAGGGCGGCGATCGATATCAGCGGCTTTATCGTTGACCCGATCGGATAAAGGCCCTGCGTGGCACGGTTAAGCGACGGAGCGGAAGGGTCGCGGAACAGGTCAATGATTGCCTGCTGCGCAGCGGTATCGGTCGAAGGGGCAACAAATATATTGTTGTCGTAATACGGGTAGCTCGCCATCGCCAGCACCTCGCCCGTCCTGACGTTTTCCACGACTGCTGAAGCTGCGTTTGCGTCTCCGAAATTTTTAACGTCGTCCTTCATTGAAACGATATCCGCGATCGTCTCCTCCAGGATCTGCATCGTCTTGCTCTGAAGCGAATAATCGATCGTAAGATATACGTCGTTCCCGGCTACGGGCGGCGTATACGACAGCGTCTTTATAACACCCGACTGATCGCGGTAAACGACCTTCGTGCCGTTTACGCCCTTCAAATACTCCTCGGCAGCCTTTTCAACTCCGGTTTTACCTATGATATCGTCGCGCGAATAACCCTTGTCCCTGAGCGCTTCGTACTCTTCCTGACTGATTGCGTGTACGTACCCTATTATGTGGCTCGCGTAAGCGTCATCTACGTAGACTCTGTAATACACTTCTTCGGTGGAAATGCCCGGAAACTCGTAACTGTGCGCCGTCAGGTATTCCATCGTTTCTTTGCACGCATCCGTCGAAAGCTCCATCGGCGTCAATGAACTCAGCCCGTACGAGAACGTCGCGTACCTAATGATCATAATCTTGTAAGCCTGCTCGTCGGTATATTCGTCGGACAATTTAAAAATCGTTTTGCGCAGGTAGTTGAATGCGTCGCGGGCGCTCAGGATCCCGTCTCTGTCGGATTTCTTCTGCCCGCTTACGAGCGTGTTGATCCAGTTGCTCCTTGCGTTTTCCTTATCCTCTCCCGCAAGCGAAGAGCCCCATTCCAGCTCGGGTGTGATATAGCGGCGAAGATAATTCGTATACGTGTCATTCCCGCGCTCGAACAGCTCGATCAGCCGCAGATACATATCGTCACGGAACGCCTGATCGTCGGGAGTATTTACCATATTAACTTTATATGACGTGCGCGTCGTGGCAAGCAGCACGCCGTTGCAGTCGTATATATTTCCCCTGCGCGCCTTTACCGTCAGCTCCGCCGTCGTCAATACCGTTTCCGCCGCTTTCTGCTTATACTCTTCCCCGTTGACGATCTGCAAGTTGTAAAGCCGCCAGATGAGCACGCCGACAATACCCGCAACGAGCAGCCCTACGTACGTTGCCCTGCTCTTGAAGATGCTTTTCAGATAATCTTTAAATCCTCTGAATTCAACGTCATTACGCATTGTCGATCACATTGCCTCTCCCGCTGTTATACAGTATGTCCGGCTTCGGCCTGCGGATCCGCAGCACCAGCAGCATGATCAGATAGAAAACCGCGGCTACGACGATATTGTACGCGCTGCCGGGCAATATGCGTGTCACAAAATGTTTCGCATATCCGTAATTGTACAGCGCTCCGCCGCCGTCAATATAAACAGCTATGAATCTTATCATCAGGCTCTCAATGATCTCATACGCTAAAAACAGCGGCGGCAATGCGGCCAGTCCCAGAAATCTGTTTTTTTCAAAGAGCCTTCCTGCTGTGAGCGAACTTATCCAGCAGAACGTCAGATACAGGAACGCGTATATTCCCACGTACCTGCCGTAAACGATATCCATATACAGCCCGGCGGCAAATCCCGCTATTCCGGCGTGCAGATAATTCAGCCTGCATGACAACACTACCATAAAACACAGCACAAGTTCCGGCTTGCACTGTGCGATCTTAAGCCTGTCAAAAAAGCCTGCCTGTATCAGTCCGAGAGAGA
>JAFWQX010000186.1 GCA_017508875.1 Clostridia bacterium
ATTCTTAGCTATTCATTCGGCTTCGCCAAAGATAAAAAGAAGAAAGCGGCCTTGTTGCTCATTTATACGGCCGCAAAAGGGGAAAAGGAGGAATGCGGCCGTGCAACACGCCTAGTCGATACGGCCGCAAATCGAAAAAGACAGAGCTGCGGCCGTGCGCCGCGCCTCGGCTTCGCTGGCGAAAAAAAGGAAATCAAAGAAACCATATAATAAATGGCAGATCTGTCTCAGAGTTCCTTTTCCTTTACGAACGGCTTTACGCCGTCGGGCTCGACGGTACCGGTCTCGGTCGTGTAGGAGAGGGGAAGACCGTACTCACGCTCGTAGATCTCCTTCCAGGCGGCAAAATTCTGAGCCATCAGGCAGCGGATATTCTCCTTCTCCGACTTTGTATTGTCCGGGTAGAGCGGAGGGCAGACGTGGACCGTATACTCCTGGACGCGGAAACCGTCGTCATCGTAATTGTCCGAATCCTGCATAGTGATGAAGCAGGGGAGCAGCGGAACGTTGTTGCGGGCGGCGAAAGTGAAAGCGCCGCGCTTGAACGGACGGGGCTTGCGGTAATTCCACCACATTGACTGCTCTGGATAGATCAGCACGAAATGGCCGTCCTGAAGAATCTGGTCCGTTGACTTCACGAACTTCTTCAAAGTGTCTTTGTTTGACGATAAAGGAAGCGTGTGGCAGTTGCGCATCAGGAAACCGTAGAAACCGGGGAAGGAAGTATAGTTTCCCTCGCGGATAACGCGATAGAAAGTGCGTTTTGGCTGATTCGCCGCTTCATACGTGAGCTGGATCGCGAAGCTGTCCAAAGCATTGAAATGGTTGCAGGTTATCACTGCGCCGGTGTTAAGATTCCGGAAGTTTTCGATGCCGCGGATCTCTTTCATTATGAACTGCCTGTCTTCGATCTTGCGGTTTATAAAGCGGCGTGCGATCATGAACGCAAATTTTGTCTTCGTTTTTTGAATGATGCTGCTGCGGTAATACTCGATCTCGTCGGGCATAAGCACTCTCGAAGGCGGGTCGTTTTCGACGTCCTCAAAATAATTCCCGATGCGTTCGAATTCTTCTATTTTCTTTACGATCGCCACGCGGTCGGCGGAGCGGTGCTCTGAATTAAGCATATTGAGGAAATTGTCCTCCTTCTCAGTTTCGCTTTTTGCGAGTTTCTGAAGATTCTCACTGCCTGTGCGGTCGCGCTCGCGCTGCTCAGGACTGTAGGCGGCGAGATTTGCCCGAAGCTCATCGTATACTTCTGTCTGCGCGGCGTAATGCCAGAATATATCTCCGTGCTTGCAGTCGCGGTAATGCCAGGGCTTGCTGAAAAGGCAGTAATGTATTATTTTCGCCTCTTCGATCGGGAACGGTATGTTTTCGAGCACCTGAGAGTTCCAGCGCTGATCGAGCCAGCAAACGTGATCCTTACAAATGACGTTAAGGTAATCCTCGTCCTGCGTGACAACGAAATTGTACATATGGAGGTAGTGTATGAACGCGTCAAGAATGAAGTGCATTCTGAATTCTTCGCAGTTGATCAGCAGGATTCCCGCATTGAAGAAATTATACCTCGAAATACCGAGCGCTTTTTCCACGTACGTTCCGTATACGTCGAACTGGATCATGACCTGCTCGTGGCAGGCTCCTACGTATGAATCGCCAATGTCCGTGAAATACAGTTCGCTGATATCTCCCTGTACGATCGTGTCGCTGTCAATATATATCGCTTTATCGTATTCCGGGAACATTTCGGCAATGAACATGCGGAAGTACGTTGTTTTTGAATAATAATCGCGGAGCGGAAGTTTTTCGGCGATCGAGAGAATATACTCAGACACGTCGCAGAAACTGATAATGAAATTGTCGTCGCTCAACTTATTCAGCACGGTCTGCATTCGTTCGGATATATCGGTGTGGAGTACGCAGACGTGATACTCGAAATCGCGGGAAGCGTGCTGTTTCATTGACTCCAGCGAAACTATCGTATATTTAACGAACCTGTCGTCACATGCGTAAAACACAGGGACCACCGGGCGCACAGGAGGGGCCGCGGGCTCGCCGTTGTCCATCTTGAATTCTTTAAGTGTCATCTGATCTCTCCTTTCCGTTCAAGAAGCGTTTTTAAATAGATATATTCAAATAAAATATCGTCGAATTCGAAGTATTTAAATACTTTATGCACGCGCGTTACGTGCCACTGCTTTATGTTATCCGTGTGCGGGTAGGGGAGCCAGAACAGGCGCTTTGAGAAGTGGCGCACCACGGTGTGTTTGTGCAGGAATTTCTGGTCGTTGAAACGCTGCGGCAGCATTTTTTTGCGTGTCGTCGAGCGTATCAGGGCGCTCTGATCGGCGAAGACGAGCTTCTTTTTGCGCAGCCAGTCGCGCGCTTTTCCGAATATGCCTGTCTCGCGCATTTTTTTCATATTGAACAACAGTACGCCGGCGTTAATGTAGTTCGGCTGGATCAGATATTTTCCGTAGTGGTCGCGTCCGGCCGCGTATTCGTATTCGCTTACGTCGGTATCGTACAAAAGATGTACGTCGCGGTTGAACATTATGTCTGCGTCAAGGTAGAGGAGTTTGTCGGGCATTCCGTCGACAAGGTCAGCGAGCAGTCTTATAAGTGTGTAAGGTGAGCAGTAGGCGTTCTCGTTCGGACAATGCGCGAATTCTTTTTCGTACAGTTCCGTCACGTCGATAAGGCGGATCCGGTTTTCGTCGTTGTACGCGCGGACAACTTTTTCGAGAAATTCCGCCTGTTCCGCCGTCACCGGAGTGTAGTTATCCTTTATTCTCGTGAGCGTCATCGTGAAAACGTAAAACGTAAAAGGCTCCTTCGACTCTGTCCTTTTAAGGATCGACAGCATACCGGTGAGCATCCCGTCGAAAACGCCCGCATTTCCGCAAAACAGAATATTGACCACGGCCTACGCCTCCTTTTTTACGTATTTTATATATTCAACGTCAGATTTTTTGGCCCGCTCACACATCGTTTCGTAGACCTTATCCCTGAGCGCTTTTTTCCTTACGGAAGGGCTCAGTGTGACGTCGGGAAAGAACGGTCCGTCGATGTACGTGACGATCTTCGGTTTTCTGAAAAAGCGCCGCTTCTGATAAGTGTTCGTGAAGCTGAATACCGGCGCGTCCAGTTTTACCGGGTATGCGAAAGAAGTGTCCGGAAACGGACGGATCTTTGTATAGTACGGCCATATATGCGCTTCGGGGTAGATGACGACGCAGTTTCCGCTTTTAATTTGTTTTTCCATGCAGGCTTTGAAATTTTTCGCGGCGGCAATGTTCCCGGGCAGCGGCATCGCTCCGATATATCTGTTGATCTTTCCCAGCACCGGCATCGAAACGTTGTTCGGATGGACAACGAAGTACACGTCTTTCGGATACGCGAACATATTTGGCATAAGCGGGTCGCCGAAATTCGACGTGTGATTTCCGTACATGAAATAGCCGGTTTTTCTGTACGGTTTTAACAGCTTTTTGTTCTCTGTGCGGTGGTGCAGGACAAGCTTTGTGTACAGAAAAGCGAGCGGTGTGGCAACGATCCTGTAAAGTATGAATCTTACGATCCCGGAGAAGCCGCCCGTTCTGTCGTATCTGTAGTTTTCGTCTATTGTTACCGGAGTGATCTCAGCCTGCGAGAACTCGTCGTTCAGTTCGTCGCTGTAGTAGATCACGCGCCTTTTATCCAATTCCGCCTGTCTCCTCTACGCCGGCGTTCGGGCGGCGGGCAGCCGCCGGAGCGCATTCAACCGCGTCCGTTCCGGCTCACCGGCAAGTTTCCCGCCTGCCTGGCTGATTTTACTATAAAGCGGCCGAAAGGTCAAGGATGAGCGACGATTAGTGATCTGCTACAGAATTGGAACATAGAGCTTCAATTTTAGGCTCTACTCCCAAAATCGTAAAAGCCCCAGACTCATATTCTCATTTACGAAGGAGAAGAGACGGTTGTGTCATAGAGATTATTTGCTTGAGCTGTTTCTCTATGACGAAGATGCATCTTTTCTCTTCAAGACAGCGCCACCGTCATAGAGAATTCTAAATATTGGATTTTTTATGCCATTGGGTTGTTATCTTATGGTTATCACGAACATACGTTCAGATAATAATTGCTCATTTATTCGAGAGACTTTGAGCAGATTATCGCCTGAGCATTAAAAAACCGACTCTCAGGCGGTAATCTTGGGAAAGTTTTTACGATTTTGGGAGTATAGCCCCGTTTTTACTTGATATTGCAAGAAAGTCACGGATCTAGTATAATATTCAAAGGGGGGGTACTCTAAATGAAAAAACGTTTTATCCTGTTAATCGTTTTTCTTTTGCTGAACTGCCTGTTTGGCTGCTCAAAATCAGGCAATCCCGGTGTGAGATTTTCCCATAGCATTAGCGATATGATTTACTGCTCGTTTGAGGAAATATTGAAACGTGCAAATGATGCGGTATTGGCAAAATGTATAAAGATACACGATTATCCGGAAGGATATCAGATAATTGAATTCGAAATCGAAAAACGTTATTTTGGAGAAGATTCCGGCAATATTTTTGTAATGCCTGAGAACGACACAACATATGCGGTCAACGGGTATAGCTATGAATCGTCAATTATAAGATACGAAGAAGAGCAGCGCTATTTTCTGATATTATCACATTCACATACCCCGGTGGTTGATCATGATGTTTATTCATTTAGTGTTGATTTTATTCCGGTTGAAGGAATAACCGAAAAATCATTGCATTTTGGTAAAACCCCTGCGGAATGTGAAGATGAATTATTCCGTGAATTGACAAAAAGTTTTGATAATATGGACGCCTTTTTGACTGAATATGATGCATCTGAGAATCTTCTTTATACAGGAAGAAAATATGTGAATACAGATGATGAAACCGTCATTATAAAAGAGTCTGATTATATTCTTAAAATCGTGATCGATTACCGTACAATGGAAAAAATAGCTTCTCCTGACAGGGAAGTGTATCAATGTACAGTATTAAAAGCTATAAAAGGCACTTGCGAAGAGGGGCAGGAATTAATGATTGTATTTCCTGAAAACCGGGTGAAACCGGGAGAGGAATATATTGTCGGGCTCCATTTGCCTTACTCTGAACTGAGCAAGAATAAACCTGAACCTAGAGAATATATAAACCCGAAACTGCTGATTCTTTCTTCGAAAAAGATCTTCCTTTCTATGTCCGAAGAAGAGATATCAGCAGTGCTCGAAAATTGACCTTTATTTACTTAGCGCAAATTATTGTATCTTAAACTCTCCGCTGTCGAGATCCACGGTGATAACAGTGCCGTCCGAGAACGTTGTCCGCTGGACCCTGTATCCTTCGCCCACGAATTCGTGGCTTAAGAGCTCTTCAAAAAACAGCTTTCCGGCATTGTCGCAGGCGAATTTGACGTCCCGTATATCCTCTTCCGAAGCGTCGATCGGGCAATAGACCGGTTGCCCGTAAAGTATCGCGTACGCGTATGCGGAATCGGTTTTGGGTATGCACCATCCGCCTTTTTCTCCCGGCAGTCCGATCCAGGGGACAATAAAGCAATCGTGATATACGAGGTTAAGCAGCGGTATCGGTATTCCTACGGCGTCAACGTCGGTGTCGAATGCCGTGGAGTGGAATGGGGCGTGGTGGCAGAGTACCAAAGAAGGTATGATGCAGTCGATGCCTTCTTCCGACGAGGGGATGATGCCCTGATCCGTGAGCATATCGAAGCAGTGCCTGCGGAATTTTGCGCAGTCGGAACGCGTGGCAGGATGGTCAGGGTTATAGCATTCGTCCAGTTCCACCACGGAGAACACGTCGAGGTAGGCGGCGTCAATATTTATCCCCAGTTCTCTGAACCTCTGGTAATTCCGGCGCACGTAATCCGGCTGGAATACGGAGCACAGAAACGTCTGCGCTCCTCCGGCCCAGACTTTATATACCTGATGAGTTCCGTCCGCTTTCAGTACGGCGTCGTCAATGCAGAAGTCGGGGCTGTCGAAGTAGTAATCTCTGTACTGGTCGTGTATCCCGAAAATGTAACCGAGTTCCCGGCACGTATCCGAAAGCCTTGCCATACCCGCTGCTCCGCCGGCTTTTTCGTGAGGCGGGAACGGATCCGGATGAAGGTTATCGTAGCCGTGCTTGCCCCAGCCGTCGAAGTGGGTGTAGGCATGCTCGAGCCCCTTTTCTTTGAGCTTCCGCAGCTCTTCGGCCCGGTGGTCAAACGTCGTGTTCCAGTCGTTGCGCTCCGGATGTTCTTTATCGTAAAACATTGACTCCGGTGAAGTGTGTGCCGCGATGCCTGCATGGATCACCGGAATGCCCTGCATCTTTGCCACGTTCGGGTTTCGCTGTATCTTTTCCTTCAGCGTAACGAGCCTTCCGCGCTCCTTGAGGTACGAACGGTAGCATTTCGCGATCACGTTGTAGTCGCAGTTTTTGCGGAAACAGAAGCGGATCGTACGCATATAACGGAAAGCGCCCAATGAATTGACCCAGAGAGGCAGTATGCGGTCTTCGTCAACACGATAGCGTACGTCGTAGGGAGTCTCGTAGATTGCCGCATATCCGGACCCGTCCCGCACCTGGCCGTATATAGGCATGTAACCGTCGCGCTCGTATACAAGGCCTGTTTCGGCAACGATCGGCATTCCGGCGGGGTAGAGGGTGCCCTGCATCTGCGACAACACCGTGTATCCGTGCCCCTCTTCGGCTCCGAATTCGACCGGGGCGGGGAACTGTACGTGCTCGATCTCGAATTTCTTATCGCCTGTAACATTTATCTTGAACAGAACGTCGCCTGTGGTCCTGTCAGCGAACACGTGCGTGATCATTTTTATGCCGGAGTTTTCAAAGCCTTCGAACGAGGCTCTGATTATATCAGCCGTACCCGATTTCTTGAACGAGACCTCGGTCGGTGCGGGGAAGTCAACAGTTCTTCCGTCGCCGAATTTTACGTACGGCGTGCGCTTCATTTCCCAGCGGCTTCCGTCGTTAAGCGTTACGGCATAGTAGAATTTTGCCGGCTCCGCTTCTAACGTCAGGTGATCGTTTTTGATGATGTATTTTTCCATAACCGAGTCCTCCAGACAATATGCTGTCGATTTGTGTTGTCAATATTATATCAGTTCCTGGTCTGCGGGTAAAGGGGCAATGGCAACTAGTAACCGGGACATCCAGAGTTCAGAGTTCAGAGTTAAGGGTTAAGAGTTAAGAGTTGAGGGTTAAGGGTTCGGAGTTAAGAGTTAAGAGTTCAGGGTTCGGAGTTAAGAGTTAAGAGTTCAGGGTTCGGAGGAGAAGCGGAGAACGAGTAACGAGCAACTAGCGGGCGTCGCCTCTCGATGTGAAATGGGCGCAGAGCACAGCCTGGTTTTCGATTTTTAATTTTCAGACGGTGTTTTTAGAGTGTGGGCGCCGCTTCCCGGCGTGAATTGCTCATTTGCACGGCCGCAAACTGGTAAATTGAGGAATGCGGCCGTGTGCCCTGCCTCACCGATACGGCCGCAAT
>JAFWQX010000187.1 GCA_017508875.1 Clostridia bacterium
GATGAAGCGGCAGTGCGCGCGTCATTTAAAGAGTGCTGCGTCAAAGCGGCAGGCAGTATTAACAGAGTTTAGAGAGTTAAGAGTTCAGAGTTAAGAGTTAAGAGTTAAGAGTTCAGAGTTCAGAGTTCAGAGTTTTTCCACTTACCACTTGCCACTTTCAACTTGCCACTTTCAACTTGCCACTTTCTATTTGTGATTGGTGATTAAAAAAAATATTGACATGGCTTTTTGATTGTGGTATCATACACTTCGCCTGCGGGTGTAGTTCAATGGCAGAACATCAGCCTTCCAAGCTGATTGTGAGGGTTCGATTCCCTTCACCCGCTTGCTTTGTACCCGTAGCTCAGTTGGATAGAGCAACGGCCTTCTAAGCCGTGGGTCGAGGGTTCGAGTCCCCCCGGGCACGCTGTTAATCTCCGCTCTGTCCAGACGGAGATTTTATTTTTTAATAAAATTCCGGAACCCGCAACTTACATCAAACTGATCAGGAGGGCAACATGGAACAAAACAGATTTTTCCCCGAGATTAAAGGCAACTTCGGATTCGGCTGTATGAGACTGCCGATGAAGGACGGAGAGATAGATCTTGCACAGGTCTGCGAGATGGCTGACAGATTTATTGACGCCGGCTTCAATTATTTTGACACCGCGCACGGATACCACGGCGGAAAATCCGAGCTTGCCATACGCGAATGCGTATCGAAACGGCATAAAAGGAGCGATTTCCTGCTTACCGATAAACTTACGGACCCTTATTTCAACTCGCAGGCTGAAATAAGACCGCTTTTTGAATCCCAGTTAGCTGCCTGCGGAGTAGATTATTTCGATTTCTATCTGATGCACGCACAGAACGCCCGTAACTACCAGAAATTTAAGCAATGCAGCGCGTATGAGACTGCGTATAAATTAAAAGAAGAAGGGCTTATAAGGCATTTCGGCATATCCTTCCACGACAAACCGCAGGTGCTCGATATGATCTTAACGGAACATCCGGAGATCGAAGCGGTCCAGATACAGTTCAATTACGCGGATTACAACGACTCGGCGGTCGAGAGCCGCGCGCAGTACGAGATCTGCGAAAAACATAATAAGCCCGTCATCATTATGGAGCCTGTAAAAGGCGGGAGCCTCGTAAATCTCACTCCGGAGGCGGACAAAATTTTCCGTTCTCTTAACGGCGGGAGTAACGCGAGCTACGCGCTCAGGTTCGCAGGAAGTTTCGAAAAAGTAGCTATGATATTGTCCGGCATGAGCGACATGGATCAGATGGAGGACAATATTTCTTCAATGCGCGACTTCAAAGCGCTCGACGCCGAAGAAATGAACGCCGTCTCGAGGGTCTGCGGCATTTTCAAAGGCCTGAATATGATACCTTGTACGACCTGCAGGTACTGCGTCACCGATAATTCCTGCCCGCAGGACATACTTATACCCGACCTGTTTTCCGCGCTCAACACGTTCGAAGTATTCAAGAACTGGAACACCCGCTTCTTATATAAGACCGTACTTACTTCAGGCGGCCACGGGAAGGCTTCCGACTGCATACAGTGCGGCATGTGTGAAAGCGTCTGCCCTCAGAAGCTTGAGATCCGCAGGTACCTTGAACAGGTGGCGGAAACGTTCGAAAAGAAGAACTGAGGCTGCGCGGCGGGGAAGGATGTGCTATTTTGGTCAACAGCACGCTTTGCTATATTGAAAAAGACGGCAGCTATCTGATGCTGTACCGTAATAAAAAGAAGATCGACGCAAACGGCGGTAAATGGATCGGCGTAGGCGGAAAGTTTCTTGAGAACGAGAGCCCCGAGGACTGTGTGGTGCGCGAGACACTGGAGGAAACGGGGCTCAGACTCGTTTCACCTAAAATTCGCGGCATTGTCACTTTCGTCTCGGATAAATATGAAACGGAGCAGATGTTCCTTTTCACCGCGGACAGGTTCGAGGGGACTCTTAACAGCGTGTGCGACGAAGGCGAACTTCGGTGGATACCGAAAGAACGTATCGGAACCCTTAATCTTTGGGAGGGCGACAGGCTTTTCCTGAAACTGCTCTCAGAAGACGCTCCTTTCTTTTTGATGAAACTCGAATACTGCGGGGACAGGCTGGAGCGGGCATCCGTGGACGGCGCCGTGATCGAAATATAGCTCTTCGGCCTAATTTTTCATTGATTCCGCTAAGCGCTTGTGCTAAAATTTCAGCTGTACCGGGAGGGTACGCTGAATGTTCAAAAAGAGCAATTGTTATTCGAATAAAACATCCGCAAACCGTCTTTCAAAGGCGGCAGATAAACACAGCATATGCCGTAAGGTGTGCTTTTGCGCACTTGCTGCGCTCATCCTCCTGTCTTTATTGACCTCGTGCCACATTATTCCCATAGATATTTTCGGCGGCCCGACCGATATTGCCGGCGCATCATTCACCCCGCGCCCGTCGGATCAGGCTGAACATACGGGAAACATTGACAGCCGGACGCCCGGCCCGGAAGATACAGCCTCGGCTGATATCACGCGCGGACCTGAACCTGACGTTTCTCCGATACCTGACACGCCTTACGATCCGATGTCTCCGGATAATTATCCTATGCCGGACGATTTCAAAGCAAGACTTACGTCTGTCCTTAACCGCGCAAGAGGCGATAATATTTACCGCAAAATTTACAGCATTATGAATAACGGGTCCGCGAGCACGCCGTTCTTCTTCTACGATTACGACGATATGATCACCGAATTTCCGGGCTATCTCGAGCTCGCTCAATATATGCTTCAAAAAGGGCACGGAGTATGTTATCATTATGCGTCGCTCACGTGTTATCTTTTAAGAGCGGCAGGGCACGAAGCGTACGTTATACACGGCTACAGAGCGGAGGACAATGCGCTGCATTACTGGACGATCGTAAAAACTGATCAGGGCTGGTATCATTTCGATCCGCTCCATCATCAGATGCTTATGACAGATGCGGAAAAAAGCAGCGACGAAGCTACTTCGGGCAACGGAATTACCTGGCAGGCAGGCGTGTGGCCCGAAACGCCAAAGAGTGATTACGTTGAATGAACTTAAAGGGGAGGCGCGGTCAATGAGATTGTTTAAAATGCACGGTATCGGTAACGATTACGTTTACGCAGATTGTATGAAAGAAACTGTCGGCGACCCGGGCGAGCTTGCGGTGCGCATTTCAGACAGGCATTTCGGAGTCGGAGGCGACGGCCTTATAATGATCTGTCCCTCAAAGATCGCAGACTGCCGGATGAGGATGTATAATCAGGACGGCTCGGAAGGCGGAATGTGCGGAAACGGAATACGATGCGTCGGAAAATTTATGTACGACAGCGGATACGTTACAAAGCCTCATCTTACGGTCGAAACGAAAAGCGGACTGAGAGAACTCGATCTCGTTGTTGAAGACGGGATCTGCACCGGCGCGACAGTAGATATGGGAAGGCCGGTCATAGAAGAGAAGGAACTAACCGTAAGAGCCGGAAAAATGAAAGCGGTATGCGTTGACGACGGAAACCCTCACTGTATATTCTTCGTTGACGACGCTGACGGAACGGATCCGGCAGTGCTCGGACCGGTGGTCGAAAATCTGGCAGAATTTCCGGACCGCACGAACGTGGAATTTGTCACCGTGTACGATAAAAACAATATGCGCATGCGCGTCTGGGAACGCGGTTCAGGGATAACGCTGGCGTGCGGTACTGGCGCGACGGCGAGCGCTGCAGCGGCGGCGTACCTCGGTCTTTGCGAAAGGAACGTAAACGTAAAACTTGACGGCGGAACGCTTAATATCAGATGGGACACTGAGACGGACCACCTGTTTATGACAGGCAGTGCGACGTACGTTTTTGACATAAAGAATTATGATATCTCAGGATGCGCAAATATTCAGAGCGCAAAAGAGAAATAACAGGGAAAAGGCAGGAAGGTAACATGGCAAAGATCAACGAAAATTTCTTAAAACTTCCGGGAAGTTATCTGTTCAGCGAAGTTGCAAAACGCAGGAAGGCATACGTGGAAGCACATCCGGAGGCGCAGCTTATCTCGCTCGGGATAGGCGACGTGACGCTCCCGCTCACGCCATCTGCGATAAGCGCCCTTCATAAAGGCGTGGACGAGATGAGCCGCGCGGAAACGTTCAGAGGCTACGGCCCAGAGCAGGGCTACGCTTTCTTAAGGGAAAGTATTGCGAAACGCGACTACGGCGACAGGGGGATAAAGATCGAACCGGACGATATATTTATAGGCGACGGAGCGAAGAGCGACACCGGAAACATCGGCGATATATTCGGGCTGGACAATAAAGTGGCGGTGTGCGACCCGGTATACCCGGTTTATATTGACACCAACGCGATGGCAGGCAGAGCGGGGAACTACGACGCCGCTACGGGCAGGTGGGACCGCCTTATTTACGTTCCCGGAAACGAGGACAACGGCTTTGTCCCCGACGTTCCTGCTCTTAAAGGTGCGGACGCTCCTGACCTTATTTATCTGTGCTTCCCGAACAATCCGACAGGTACGGTCGCTACTCGTCCGCAGCTTAAAGCATGGGTCGATTATGCCCTTGAGAACGGGTCAGTCATACTTTTCGACGCAGCGTACGAAGCGTATATCACCGATCCTGAGATCCCGCACAGCATCTTCGAGATCCCCGGCGCTGAGAACTGCGCGATAGAATTCAGAAGCTTTTCGAAAAACGCCGGCTTCACCGGACTCAGATGCAGCTACACTGTCATTCCGCGCTCACTTAAAGTGGGAGGCGTTTCGCTGAACTCTCTCTGGAACCGCAGGCACAATACAAAATTCAACGGAACTCCGTATATCGTCCAGCTCGCCGCTGACAGCGTCTATACGGAAGAAGGGGAAAAAGAGACGTGCGCACTCGTGGATTATTATCTCGAGAATGCGAAGATCATACGCACAGGGCTCGAAAAAGCGGGCTTTAGCGTGTGGGGAGGCGTGAACTCGCCGTACGTATGGCTCAAAACAATTGACGGCATGAGTTCGTGGGAGTTTTTTGACTACCTCCTCACTGAACTTAACATAGTAGGTACTCCCGGCAGCGGCTTCGGCCCCTCCGGAGCAGGATATTTCAGATTGACCGGATTCGGCAGCAGGGAAAATACGCTCAGGGCTGTCGAAAGGATAAAGAAAGGAAAGTTGGTATGAGCACTGAAAGAAGAGTTGGAACAGTTTCAAGGGGAATCAGACTTCCCATTATCCGCCAGGGCGACGATCTTGCGGGCATAGTGGCCGGCAGCGTACTGGAAGCCGCGAAGAGCGAAGGGTTTGAGATCCGGGATCGCGACGTTATTGCCATCACGGAATCGATCGTGGCCAGGAGCCAGGGCAACTACGCGAGCGTTGACGACATTGCCGCGGACGTGAGGAAAAAGTTCGGCGGGGGAACGGTGGGTGTCATCAATCCGATCCTTTCGCGCAACCGTTTTGCGATCTGCCTGCGCGGCATCGCGAGGGGCGCTTCGAAGATAGTTCTCATGCTCAACTACCCTTCAGATGAAGTGGGCAACGAGCTCGTGAGCCTCGATAAGATCGACGAGGCAGGTGTTAATCCTTATTCCGACGTACTTACGCTCGAGCGTTACCGCGAACTGTTTGGCGTCAATAAACACGAGTTCACCGGCGTGGATTACGTCGAATATTACGGAAACCTTATTCGTGAAGAGGGCGCTGAAGTCGAGATCATTTTTGCAAATCAGCCCCGCACCATTCTGAACTACACCGACTGTGTTCTGGCATGCGACATCCACACGAGAGCGCGCACCAAACGCATCTTAAAAGCTGCGGGCGGCAGGATAGTGCTCGGCCTCGACGACATACTTAACGAGAGCGTTAACGGCAGCGGATTCAATGAGAATTACGGCCTGCTGGGCTCGAACAAATCTACGGAAAGCAAGGTCAAGCTCTTCCCGAGAGCGGCGCAGGGACTCGTTGAAGAGATCCAGGCGCTCGTGAAGAACGCCACAGGAAAGCATGTTGAAGTAATGGTCTACGGCGACGGTGCGTTCAAAGATCCGAAGGGCAAGATCTGGGAGCTCGCGGATCCGGTCGTTTCTCCTTTTTATACCGACGGACTCGAAGGCACTCCGAACGAACTGAAGCTCAAGTATCTCGCGGACAACGATTATAAAGATCTCTCCGGCGATGCGCTTAAAGAGGCGATCTCGCGCTCCATCAAAGCTAAGCAGAGCAACCTCGTCGGCAATATGGCTTCTCAGGGCACCACGCCCCGCCGCCTCACCGACCTCATCGGTTCGCTGTGCGACCTCACCAGCGGCTCCGGAGATAAAGGCACTCCGGTCGTGCTCGTCCAGGGATACTTCGACAACTACACTAATTCATAATGCGCATCCTGCGCCAAAAGAGTTTTGAAAGGAGCATATCATGAGCGATATCAGACCTGAATCACTGAAAAGGATCACAAATGAAACACTTGCAAATGGTTTTATCGAAGAGCAGATCAAAGAACTCCGCGCCCAGATCGGTGACGGAAAAGTGCTGCTCGCGCTGTCGGGAGGCGTTGACTCTTCGGTAGTGGCCGCGCTGCTCATAAAAGCGATCGGAAAGAATCTGGTGTGCGTACACGTTAACCACGGCCTTCTGAGAAAAGGGGAGCCGGAGCAGGTCATCCGCGTTTTCCGCGAAGAGATGGATGCGAACCTTATTTACGTTGATGCCGTGGACCGCTTCCTCGATAAACTTGCCGGAGTGTCGGATCCCGAAACGAAGCGCAAGATAATCGGGAAAGAATTCATTGACGTATTCGCTGAAGAAGCTGCTAAGCTGGATGGCATCCGTTTCCTCGGACAGGGCACGATCTACCCGGATATCTTAGAGAGCAAGGGCGTTAAGGCGCATCACAACGTCGGCGGCCTGCCTCCGGAGCTTGATTTCGAGCTCGTCGAGCCTGTAAAATTCCTGTACAAAGACGAGGTTCGCGTAGTGGGAAAGGCTCTCGGGCTTCCGGATAATATGGTCTACCGCCAGCCGTTCCCGGGCCCCGGCCTCGGCGTCAGGTGCGTGGGTGCGATCACGCGCGACCGCCTGGAGTCACTGCGCGAGGCTGACGCGATCGTAAGGGAAGAGATCGAGAAGCTCCCCGAGCGTCCGTGGCAATACTTCTGCGCGATCCCGGATTTCCAGTCTACCGGCATCAAAGACAGCAAGCGCTATATGGGCTGGGCCGTCGTTATCCGCGCGGTCAATACCGTTGACGCCGTCACAGCTACCGTGCCTGAGATACCGTTTAAGACGCTGACAACGATCCGCGACCGTATCATTGCCGACGTTCCCGGCGTGAACCGCGTGCTCTGGGACATCTCCGAAAAACCGGTCTCCACGATCGAGTGGGAATAATGCAGGTTTTGGCTTAAAATGTGCTGAATTATCCTGAATGGCATGAAGCAGCAGGCGTTCTTCGGAACGCCTGCTGCTTTGCGTTATCAGCGAAGTGTTTGTCTGGATATCACCAAAACTCTTACTGACAGTATGAAAAAAATAATCTAATTAATATGACCGGTCTGTTCACTTTCCTGCTTCGATGCGTTATAATCATCTGCAGAGACACAAAGGAGGCGGACACATGAAGATGATGCTGGCGGAAAACATCCGCGCTTTCCGCAAGGAACGGTCGTTGACCCAGGAGCAGCTTTCCGAGGCGCTGGGGGTGACGGCAGGCGCGGTATATAAGTGGGAGGCAAAGCTGTCGATCCCGGAGCTAGAGCTTATCATTCAGATGGCTGACTTTTTCGATACCTCTGTGGATGTACTGCTCGGCTATGAAGTAAAGGATAACCGCCTGGAAGCGACGGTAACGCGTTTACAGGAATACCGCCGCAGCAAGGATTGGGACGGGCTTGCAGAGGTGGAAAAAGCGCTCAAGAAGTATCCGCACTCCTTTCAGATCGTCACTGAGAGCGCCGCGCTGTACCGCGCGTTCGGCATTGAGGCTGGAGACAAAAAGCTGCTTCGTCGTGCGCTGGAGCTTCTGGAGCAGTCCCGTCTGCTGCTGAACCAAAACGAAGATCCCCAAATCAGCGAGCACACGATCTACGGAAACATCGCGCAAACGTATCTGGGGCTGGACGAAACGGACAAGGCCATAGCGCTTTGGAAAGCCCACAACGCGGGCGGGGTGTACAACTCCCGGATCGGTTCGATTCTGGCCCAGAACGATCAGATAGAGGAGGCGGTACCGTATCTGTCGGAGGCCCTTGCGAATCTGCTCGCCGATCTGATCACCACGATCAACGGCTATGTGAACGTATACCTGAACCATGGTGATCATGCTTCCGCCCAAGCGATTCTGCACTGGGGGATCAGTCTTCTGCAGGGGTTGCGGGAGGGGTACAAGCCGAACTACTTCGACAGAGTCAGCGCTGTGCTACTCGTCGTTCTGGCAGGGTCACAGCACCTGTCGGGGCAGGGTGACGAGGCGCGCGATACCCTGATCAAGGCCAAAGAGCTTGCCACCTTCTTTGACGCTTCTCCCAGCTATGACGAAAGCGACATCCGCTTTATCAACCGCATCGAAGGAGCCAGCGCCTATGACGACTTAGGCGCAACGGCAATGGACGGCGTCCGAAACGTGGTCAGTCAATTTCAAAATGAAGAGTTTTCCGCTCTTTGGAGCGCGGTGACCGAAGAATGATCATCGTGCAACGCTGTATTCATCCGCCCTTGTTCCACATCCATGATAACAGAATTTGAAAAAGGAGATACACACATGGAAGACGAGAAGAAAACTGTTGTGAAAAAAACCGTAAAATCCGGCATTACCTTTGGCAGCGCCCTGGCCATGGTCATCAGCTATACCGCGTGGCACTCCATC
>JAFWQX010000188.1 GCA_017508875.1 Clostridia bacterium
GCGGCCGTGCGAATTGCTCATTTATACGGCCGCAAATAGGGAAGAGGCGGAATGCGGCCGTACACTCCGCCTCACCGATACGGCCGCAAATGAAAAAAGACAGAGCTGCGGCCGTGCGAATTGCTCATTTATACGGCCGCAAAGAGCGAAAAGGAGGAATGCGGCCGTACACTCCGCCTCACCGATACGGCCGCAATTGAAAAATGACAGAGCTGCGGCCGTACGAATTGCTCATTTATACGGCCGCAAAAGGGGAAAGTGAGGAATGCGGCCGTACACTCCGCCTCACCAATACGGCCGCAATTGGAAAAAGACAGAGCTGCGGCCGTGCGGATTGCTCATTTATACGGCCGCAAACAGGGGAAAGGCTGAATGCGGCCGTACTACCTGCCTCGCCGATACGGCCGCAATTGAAAAAAGACAGAGCTGCGGCCGTGCGGAGCGAACGACGTTGTCCGTGATCCTTTACGCTTTACGCTAAAAAAGAGCCGAAACGAAAAAAGTGCTTGACAACCCCTTTGCGGAAGTGTACAATACGCAAGCACGTCGGTTGAGAACGCTACGGCGCCGATTCCGATCGCGGCAATGGCGGCGTAGCTCAGTTGGCCAGAGCATCCGGTTCATACCCGGCAGGTCGTAAGTTCAAATCTCACCGCCGCTACTGTGGCCCCTTGGTCAAGAGGTTAAGACATCGCCCTTTCACGGCGGCGACACGAGTTCGATTCTCGTAGGGGTCAATCAATCAGGCAGTCTCAGGACTGCCTTTTTTGTTTTCGGCGGAGGCAATTGAAATGAAGAAAATTGCCCATAGCCGCTCGTTTTATGGTATAATCAATTGGCCGGCGGGGCAGAGGCTTGGGCGCCCCCGCCGGAGATGAGGGGCGCCGCCCTGTTGAATTGGCCGGCGGCGCAGATAGATTGGGGGCCGCGGGGCTCCGGGGCGCCGCCCGGGACAGGCGCCGCTAAAGGAGCACGAAAAGGCGGCGCAATAATTGGCGGCGACCCGGGCAGGGCGCGCTGCCCGCGGTAATCAGCTTAATTGGCGGGGCAGGCGCGCCCTGCGCGCCGTCGCCCGGGAATACAGGTTGAGTGGCACAGGCGACGGCGCAAGCCCCGCGCAGCGGGACAATTGGCACAGGAGGGTTATAACTATGAAGCGCTTTTTATTCGTAATTGACATGCAAAACGACTTTATTGACGGCTCACTCGGGACAGCGGAGGCAGAGGCTATTGTCCCGGCCGTAACGGAAAAAATCCGCAACTTCGACGGCGACAGGATAATTGCCACCCTCGACACGCATTTTCCGGGCACGTACGCAAACACGCTCGAAGGCAAAAAGCTTCCGGTACCGCACTGCTTTGTCAATTCGCAGGGGCACCGCGTCAACGTAAAAGTGCGCGAGGCGCTCGAGGCGAGCGGCAAATGCGAAGCCGTACCAAAATACACCTTCGGGTCGCTTGACGCCGTCAACATGCTGCGCAATCAGCTCGCGGAGGATAAGCAGGAGGAGCTGGAATTTGAATTTATCGGGCTCTGCACCGATATCTGCGTCGTATCGAACGCGCTCCTTATGAGGGCGGCCTTCCCGAACTCGGTCATTAAAGTTGACGCCGCGTGCTGCGCAGGTGTGACGCCCGCGCTCCACAGGGCGGCGCTCGAAACGATGAAGAGCTGCCAGATCGACGTTATCAATGACGCGCAGGCGGAAGGTTCGGGCGCATCGGACTGCAATGCCGCGCAGCCCGGGGCTGAAGCGCACGCGTACGTATTCGATGCCGAAGCGCAGCGCGATGCCGCGGTCAATTGGATCAGGGAGTGGTTCGAAAAGAACGGCCCCGAATCGCCCGCAGTAATAGGGATATCCGGCGGCAAGGACTCCACCGTCGTTGCCGCCCTCTGCGCACGCGCCCTCGGGCCTGAACGCGTTGTCGGCGTAATGATGCCTAACGGCGTGCAGCCTGACATCGGCGACTCGGAGAAGGCGATAGGCGCCCTCGGCATAAAGGGGTACCGCGTCAATATCAACAAGGCCGTGAACGGCGTCCTCGAGGAGATCAACGATATTGACACCTTCAAAAACGAGCCCAAATTGACCGTCTCCGCCCAGACCCTCAACAACCTGCCCCCCCGCATCCGGATGACAACGCTCTACGCGGTCTCTCAGTCGCTTGGCGGCCGCGTTGCCAACAACTGCAACCTGTCCGAGACGATGATCGGGTGGGAAACGAAGTGGGGAGATGCCGTCGGCGACTTTTCGCCTCTTGCCCGCCTCACCGCCTCCGAAGTAGTGAAGATCGGCCTCACGATGCCCGAGATCCCGCGCGAACTCGTGGTGAAAGCCCCGTCCGACGGACTTTGCGGGCGTACCGACGAGGATGCGTTCGGCTTCAGTTACGAGCAGCTGGACCGCTACCTTCGTACGGGCAATACGGATGCTGACGTTAAGGCGAAGATCGATGCGAAAATTAAGGGCAGCGCGTTTAAGCGCGCGCCGATCGAGGCGTATGAGTCCGGGATCCCGAGGCTCGCTTAAGCCGGGGGCGCGGCAATGAAATTTTTTGAGTGCGGGCTGGTCGTCGGCCGCTTCCAGGTCTTCCATAACGGGCACGAGCAGATCGTGCGCACGGCGCTTTCGCTGTCAAAGCGCGTTGTCCTGCTCATCGGTTCGTCGCAGGAGTGCGGCACCGAAAAAAATCCGCTGTCCTATGAGCAGCGGAAGGAAGTGATCGGGACAATATTCCGGCGGTTTGTTGACAGCGGCCGCCTCCTGATCGCGCCTCTTCCCGATCTTGGCGTTGGCAACGTCCCCGCCTGGGGCAAATACGTGCTTTCCAGTGCTTTCGAGGTTTCCGGCGTCATGCCTGACCTCCTCGTCTCCGGCCGCGAGGAGCGCCGCATCAACTGGTTCGATTCCGAGTGTCCGCCGGTCAACGAGCTTTATGTTCCTAAGTCTATCGATGTTTCTGCTTCGCTTATGCGCGAGTTTTTGCTTCAGGACAATTACCCTCGCTGGTGTGAGTTTACTAATCCTCTGATCCGCAAACTCTACCCCTCTCTGCGCCAGAGCGTCCTTTTGGCTCAGGGCAACGCATCGACAATGAGTGTGTAGCTGCGCGCCGCCGCGGCGCCTTTTTTGCAAATGGGACAAAACTCCGAGTTTGTGTGATTTTGTCCCATTTTCTCGCTCATTTGACGCCGCCCTGAAGCGGCGCCCTTTCTGCAAATGGGACAAAACTCCGAGTTTGAGTGATTTTGTCCCATTTTATCGCTCATTTAACGCCGCCCTGATGCGGCGACCTTTCTGCAAATGGGACAAAACTCCGAGTTTGAGCATTTTTGTCCCTTTTCCTCGCTCATTTGACGCCGCCCTGATGCGGTGCCCTTTTTCCAAATGGGACAAAACTTCGAGTTTGAGCATTTTTGTCCCATTTCTTCGCTCATTTGACGCCGCCCTGATGCGGCGCCCTCACCAAAAATACTACCTCATTAACATTGCACGAAGCCGGATAGATGGCTAAGAATTTTGTTTGACCGAAATGCGAATTAATGAAGGGATCGCATGAGACCCAAAATTCGTGTCATCATCCGGTTCGTGCCCCATTTTCTCGCTCATTTGACGCCGCCCTGAAGCGGCGCCCTTTTGAATTCTCCGCTGCGGCCTCAATCAAATTCTTCGATCCGCCATTCATCGCGCCAGTCGAGGAACGCCATATCACCTTCGAAACGGAAAGGCAGCCACACGTAATCCGCCTCACGCGTCTTTTCCGGAGGGATCGCGGCCATTATTCTGCCGGCTTCAGCACGTTCCTCTGCCGTCGCATCCGGGTCGAACATAATATCGAACGCTTTAGCGTATTCGGGATACGAAGCATCCATCGCATCAGGCCTCCAGCGGTCAGCGCAGGCGATAAACAGATCCTTCTTCCCCGGGACCTTGAACACACTCGAAATCTGGCTGTGAAAAGAAGTACGGGTATTGTCCGCCGGATGAGGATCGCCCAGCACCGTGTAAGGACCGTGCCACGAATCCGCGACGGCCACCTCGGACGGATTGGGCAGATAGCCCGTTGTCCCCGACGTAACGAGATAATGCCTGCCCCGGCGGATAAAATGCGCCGTTGCCTCGCGCACGTACGGAGGATGTGAATGAGGAAAATGCGTCGAATAATACCCCGTAACGTCCGTGTAATCGTCGGTCAGATCGGCACAGATCGTCTCCGAATGCACCCGTTCAAAATAGTAATACGCCTTCCCGTCGCCGGCGACAGCGAGGTCAAAATCTCCCGCGCTCATGCCGAGCGGTCTTAAGCCTTCGCGGACGATCTCGTACGGCCCCGTAAGCTTGTCGGCGGTCAATACCGTTTCCGTCTGCGTGCCGTCCTTCTGCATGATTTTAAGCCAGCACACGAACTTCCCCGTCCGCCTGTTATAAATAATATGCGGCCTGTCCATCATTGACTTCGGATGGATGCCGGAAGCTTCGTTCTCCGTATCCGGCGGGATTATCAGCCCGAGATCGTCCCAGTTATAGAGATCCTCCGAGCGGTAGCAGCGCACGCCCCAGTGCCAGATGCCGGTCGCGGGATCGGTAAATTCTTTGTTCTCGCCGTACCAGTAATACGCACCGTCCAGGTACATCACAGACCCTCCGTGCGCCTGGATCCTCTCCCCTTTTGTATCGAGCCAGACCTGGCCCGGCCTGATGGAATCGTAGCGTTTCATGCCAATTCACCTCTGTTCGAACAATATTCCCAGAATCTTCTGAACTCAAAATCCACAAGCTTTTTAAGCTCGTCGACCGAACCTTCGTTGACGATCTCGCAGTCCGCGATCTCGGCGTACTCGCGGTTTGACCACTGCGCGGCAATGCGCTTTTCAGCGACCTCCTCGGATATGTTCATGCGCCTCATCAGCCGTTCTACGCGTATGTCGTCGTTCGCCGTAACCGCCCATATATAGTCGCACGTGTCGAAAAAGCCGTCTTCGATCGGTATAGGCACGTCGAGGACAATAAATTTGATCGTTTCGTCGTCGGATTCGCGGTATTCGCGCACGCGCCGCTTGATCTCTATCGATACGTGTTTGTGGACAATAGCGTTAAGGTCCCTGAGCGCCGCCGGATCGTTGAAAACAATATTCCCCAGCGCGGTCCGGTCGATCTCGCGGTCAGCGTCAAGTATTTCAGCTCCGAAGCGGTCAACGACTTCTTCGTATGCGCTTCCGCCGCACATTTCCGTCTTTTTCGCGACCAGATCGGCGTCGATCACCCTGCCGCCCTTCGCCCTGAGCATCCTGCATACGACCGATTTACCTGTCCCCGTACCGCCTGTAACGCCAAGCACTTTAAGATTTCTCATAATTTATCTCCTTCCGGATCCTATCCGTGACTCACTAAAATCATATAACGTCACTATGAAATTTCCGCTTATTTGCAGTAATACCAGCTCACGTCCGACTGCGACACCGACACCTTTAGCGGCACTTTCAGTTTAAAACAGTTCTCCATCTCTCTTTGAAGCAGCGCTGCGACTTCCTCCGCCTCGTCTTTTCTCGCGTCGATCAGCAGCTCGTCGTGCACCTGCAAAATAAGTTCGGACTTATATCCTCCATCGCTGAGCGCCTTCTCCACGTTGATCATCGCAAGCTTAATGATATCCGCCGCAGTCCCCTGGACAGGCATATTCATTGCCACACGCTCGCCGAACTGGCGCGTAGGATATTTGTTCGAAGGCGAAAGCTCCGGAAGCGGCCGCCTGCGCCCCATGAGCGTCACCGCAAAACCGTTTTCCTTCGCAAACGCCACGCAGCCTTCCATAAACGCCTTGATCCCGGGGTAATGGCTGAAATAATTGTCGATCAGCTGCTTCGCGGCGTAATTTGAAATACCGAGATCGCGTGCGAGGCCGAAGTTGCTTATGCCGTATACGATGCCGAAATTGACCGCCTTCGCGCCGGAACGCATCTGAGGCGTAACCATCTCGAACGGAACGCGGTTAACGACCGCGGCAGTCGCAGTATGTATGTCGAAATCGTTCTCAAAATTAGTGATCATCAGAGGATCGCCGGACATTGACGCTAAAACCCTCAGCTCGATCTGCGAATAGTCCGCGTCGATCAGCACGTGATCCGGATCCGAAGGCACGAACGCTTTGCGGATAAGCTTCCCCAGCTCGCTGCGCACCGGTATGTTCTGAAGGTTCGGTTCGGACGAGGACAATCTTCCGGTGGCTGTGAGGTTCTGGTTAAACGTCGAACTTACGCGGCTCGAAGAGGGGTCAATTACCGCGAGCAGGCCTTCGATATACGTCGATTTCAGTTTCGTATTCTGCCTGTATTCGATTATGCACGGCACTATCGGATGGTCGCCATACAGCCCCTCGAGCACGTCCGAGTCGGTCGAATAACCGCTCTTCGTCTTCTTCGAGCCTTTAAGCCCCAGGTCCTCGAACAGCACTTTCGCGAGCTGCTTCGTGGAATTGATATTGAATTCACCGCCCGCGTAGCCGTATATCTGCTGCCGGAGCTCAGCAATCCTCGCCTCCATCTCGGCGCCCTCTTCCTTCAGTACTTCCGGGTCAACGCGGAATCCCCTCAGCTCCATCTTCGCGAGCACGGGAACGAGCTTCAGTTCGACGCTCTTATAAAGCGCGGTCATTCCGAGGGCGTCAAGTTTTTTGAGTGACTCCGTATGCGCCGTGCAGAGCGCTTCCGGCGTGTTCAGATACGTTCTGCCTGCGAGGAAGCGTACGACCATCGAGTAATCGTCTGAACCTCTCGTAGAATCGAGCAGGTATGACGCGAGCGACAGATCCCCTTCCAGTCCTTTGAAATCAATGCCGTTTTTGAAGCAATAGCGCAGAAAAGGCTTGGATCTGAACAGTACTTTCCCGACAGAATCGTCAACGAGCAGTTTTTTTATGCTGTCCGGCAGCGCCTTCACCGCCTCGGCGGCGTTCGATGCATTGACAGTATACGCATAAAAGCCGCCTTCTTCGCTTCTGGCATAAAACGTTACCGCTCCTTCGGCCTCTTTAAAATCTATGAAAACAGTCGTTGACCCGTCTTTTAACAGTCTTCCGGCAAAATCATCAGCCTGGATCATTTCGCAGTTAGCGGCCATGCCTGCACCGCCGTTCACGGCGCCGTCAGCCGCTTCGCCTCCTGCTTCGGGCGCTCCCGGGACGAAATCAAACAGAGAAATGGTTCCGGGCGTTTCAGTCTTGTGTTCCTGCACCGTGTTTTTCAGCATCGTATTTCCGCTTTCCGCACGCGCCTGATCTCCCGCCGCGCCCGGAAACACTGCGCCTCCCGTTAAGCGCTTTTCCCAGCGCTTGAATTCGAGCCTGTCAGAAATGGCCTTCAGAGCCTCTGTATCGCCTTTTCCGGGCCGGAGCGTCTGTATACCGCCCTCGCCGAGATCGAGCGGTACAGCCGTATTTATGCGCCCCAGATCGAGGCTGAGGTACGCGAGGTCTTTATTATCTGCAAGTTTCTGCCTGAGTCCTGCTTTCGGTATATCCTCAAGATGCGCGTACACCCCGTCAAGGCTTCCGTATTGCTGTATCAGTTCGGTCGCGGTCTTAGGGCCAACGCCCGGAACGCCGGGGATATTGTCCGAACTGTCTCCCTGAAGCGCCTTAAGATCAATAAGTCTTTCCGGTGCGAGTCCGCCGTAATTCTCCGCAACAGTTTCCGGATCATAAAGCACGTCCGCCTTATTCCCCGCGAGCATCACCGATACGTTTTCATCTACCAGCTGAAGCGCATCTCTGTCGCCTGTAAGTATGATCGCCCTGTTACCCTTTTCCGCCGAAAACCGTTTAGAAAGCGTGCCGAGAATATCATCCGCTTCATATCCCGGAAGTTCCAGTCTTTTAACCCCCATCGCGTCCAGAAGCTCTTTAAGCACCGGCATCTGGGCTGCAAGCTCCTCGGGCATCGGTTTGCGCGTACCTTTGTATGCCGTATACATGGCATGTCTGAAAGTAGGTTCTTTACGGTCAAACGCTACAGCGACGTGTGTCGGTCTGAGCGCGTCAATGTTTTTAAAATATATGGTCAGGAACCCGAATATCGCCCCCGTGGGCAATCCTTCAGCGTTTTTCATGAAGCTGTTCTGTGTGCCGTAAAACGCCCTGTTTATGATGCTGTTCCCGTCAATGACGAGTAGTGTGTCCATTCGTAACTCACCTCCCGCGAATTTTACCATACTTCAGTGCTGCTTTGTCAAGTAACAACGGACGGTATGGACGAGGAACCGGGACGTTCAGAGTTCAGAGTTAAGAGTTCAGAGTTAAGGGTTAAGGGTTAAGGGTTAAGAGTTAAGAGTTCAGAGTTAAGAGTTTAGAGTTCGGAGTTCGGAGGCAAGGCAGAGCGAATGCCGGATGCTGCAGTGTGAATTGCTAGTTTATACGGCCGCATTCCTCCTTTTTCCTATTTGCGGCCGTATAAATGAGCAACAAGGCCGCTTTTCATCCTTTTATCTTTGGCGAAGCCGAATGAATAGCTAAGAATTTTGCTTGACCGAAACGCGAACCGATCCTGGGGTTCGCATGAGACCCAAAATTCGTGTCATCATCCGGTTCGCCTCTGAACTCTTAACTCTGAACTCTGAACTCTTAACTCATCGGAGATAGTTGCCCGTTCCTCGTTGCCACCCTTTTCACTTGACACCGACCCGGCGACGCATTATAATCATACCACTTAAAACCGGACGCAGTCTGACGAACCAAAAAACACTGCAGCAAAAGGAGAAACAGCTATGAATTCAGAAGGAGCAAAGGCAAAAAAATATGATATTGCCGCCTATATCTGGCCCTCTTATACAGGTCACGAGGACAGGACTCGCATATTCTGGCCGGACGGCATCGGCGAATGGCAGACGGTGCAGAAGGCATATCCCAGATTTGAAGGGCATCAGTGGCCCAGGAAGCCTCTGCTCGGGTATAAAGATGAGGCAGAGCCGGCTACGATGGCTGAGCAGATAGATCTCGCCGCTTCTCACGGCGTAAACGTGTTTATATATGACTGGTACTGGTACGACCGGCGTCCTTTCCTGGAGAACTGCCTGAATGAAGGCTATCTTCCGGCAGCACGAAAAGATCCGCGCGTAAAATTCTACCTTATGTGGGCGAACCACAATGCAGGTGTAACGTGGGATTTTCGAAACGCGAACAGAGATCTGTCGGGGCACGAACCCCCGGTATGGCGCGGAGACATTGACCGCGCGGAATTCAGAATAGTGTGCCGCAGAGTCATTGACCGTTACTTCTTCGATCCTCTTTATTACACTATTGACGGAAAACCGGTTTTCTCGATCTATGAGCCGCATAATTTCATTAAAGGTCAGGGCGGAATCGATAAAGCACGTGAAGCACTTGATGAATTCCGCGAGATGTGCGTGAAAGCCGGCCTTCCCGGAGTGCATATTCAGATGGTGCTCACTCATGCTGTTGATCGCGTTTTCCCGAACGCCACCACTCCCGGGATCTGCGGAGCCCTCGGATTTGACAGCATCACGCATTACCAGTTCGTTCATTTTGTTGCCGCAGGCCGTCCCTACTCTGATGCTCTCGAAGATGCATACAAGGAATGGCAATACGTCAGCGATTCGTACAAAATCCCCTACTTCCCGCATGTTTCCGTAGGCTGGGACGCTTCGCCGCGCTTCACTTCAATAACCTGGGACGGCACGTATCAAAACAACACTCCGGATCTGTTCGGCGGGGCAATGCAAAGGGCATGCGCTTATGCCGACGCTCACCCGGGTCAGCCGCCGCTCATCACGGTCAACAGCTGGAATGAGTGGACCGAGGGCAGCTATCTTCTGCCTGACGACCTTCACGGCTACGGCTACCTTAACGAGATCAAAAAAATACAGAGTTTCTGATAAAACATCCAGTTATATAAACCGAAAGGAGATATCGCAATGAAAAAACTTACAGTTGTCATGCTCGCCGCAATAATGCTCTTCTCAATGATGAGCTTCCCGGCATTTGCAGAAGCAGAAGCGCCCGCATCAAACGGCCCCACGAACTACCTTACCGCCAAATGGGAATCAAAATTCTTCGCCGGTAATCTGGAGGAAACAGAAGAAGACGGTGTTACCGTCACCACCTACACACCCGCAAATCCGCAGTCGTGGATGTCCCCCACTCTGGATATTTATAATGACCTCAAAACTCTGATGGGTGAAAGATCCGGCATTTCCGTGATCCTTACTTATGAAGTCAGAGGCATCTTCAAGGGCGAAGGCGGAGGACAGGTCCATAATATCATCCGCGCGATAAACCCCAAAACAAAGAGTTTCGAGTTCAAAGCTGAGCAGACAGGAAACTGGGACGGCAACGGATCGACCTGGGAAGACCTTTACGGAGAAGTTGTCGACGGCGAACTCTCGTTCCAGATCGACTTCGGCGGAAACAATATGGTCATACTTGACCCCGCTTTCACCGATATAACCGCAGACGACTGGAACCTTTTCGAGACCGACCCGATCTATATTGCCAAAGAAGACCTTGACGATACGCTGTTCGGCGGTATGCTGCTGTGCGTTGACGCGCTCGAATACGGGAACCTCACGAGCCTTCAGTTCCGCAACGTAGGTATTTACGATTACGACGAGACAAAACCCACCAAGGCGCCCACCGCCGAGCCTACCGAAGTTCCGGCAACAGACGAACCTCAGGAGCCCGAGAAGACTGCCGAACCTGTGAAGACGGACGTTCCTACGGACAATTCCACCAAAACCGAGGCTCCCAAGGACAATTCAGGTACGGACAAGGATTCCGGCCCCAACATCGGTCTGATAATCGGCATCATCTGCGCGGCCGTTGCCATCGCAGTGATCATAATCATTATCGCGGCAGTGGCAAAGAAAAAGAAAAAAGGCTGAGCCTGAGCGCCGTTTTATTGATGCTCTGATCTTTCGATTCTGAGCCTGAGCGCCGTTTTATTCACGCTCTGATCTTTCGATTCTGATACGATCACAGCTTTTGCTTCTCTCCGCTTCCGGAGGCTGCAATTATCCCTCGGTCAACGCAAATCAATCACCCAAACCGGTTCCTCTTACTTGCGGAACCGGTTTTTGTTTTATGAAAGAGGCCTTATAATCAAAACATTACTTGCATTCTGTTGTATATTTCATTATAATCCAACCGTTAATTTTTTTTGCGAGGCTATTTAAATGGCATCTTATTATAGCTCTCAAATTGGAATATGGTATTTCTCCTGGTGGGGACACGATAATCCCGAAACGGCGTTGCATTGGCAGAGAGAAGCCGGCGCCGTCTCTTCACGATTCGGAGAGTACTCTGCAGGCGATCCGGAAGTATATAAGTTTCAATTGGACTGGATGCAGAAAGCCGGTATTGATTTCATCATATTCGAGATAACGAACGGATGGGAAGCAGACAGCGGCGTAATTAAAAATAATATGGATGCAATTGTTTCCGAGATAGATCGAAGAGGACCGGGACAAGCTCCGCAATACGCGTTTGCTTTAGGCGGCGAACTCCGGTACGGGTATATTCGCGAACACGAAATGCTTGTTCAGGATCTTTATGAAAAGTACGGAACACGGCCAATGTATTATAAATGGAAAGGAAAACCTCTGCTGATCACTTTCACTGATCCCGACTATTTCTTTTGGACCAGCCGCCTGTTCAACGTACGAAATTCGACCGGCGTTGTCTCCCAATGGGCGAAGGATAAGTCCGTTCAAAAAAAAGGGCTCTGGGGTTTCACCTTTGATGCGCAGGTCCCCGATTCGGAAGTATACGGAATCACTCCATGTCACGAGGCAAATCATCTTTGGATCGCCACTCCTGACACTCATAAATGGGATTTTGACCGGGGAGAGCACGGAAGCCGCTATATCCGCAGCTGGCTCGATGCAATAAAAAAGGACCGTCCTGTAATAATAATCACTTCGTATAATGATTTTTCTGAAGAAACCGCCATAGAAGCATTTACTCCGAGGCGAAACAGCGAAGGTTATATTACGGCACCGCTGATTGACTATTACGGAAACGAAGTCCCGGACTGGTACGAAAAAATCACGGAAGCATATATTGCCTTAAAGCATGGACTTTCAGAAGGATATCAATACAGGTTTGAAAACGGCAGCCGTATTTTTATATATAAAAACGGCCGGTGTGAAACAATTCCGGAACCGCTTCCCCGACAGCCCATTATTTTGCTTCCGGATGATTATGTGATACAGGACGATTCTTTTTGACGGACCGGATCATAGATATACGTACCAAAAAACTGCGAAGACTTTTTCTCCGCAGTTTTTACATTGTCAGTATAATGCGTAAAAACGAACCGTTTTATTTTTTGCTTTTACGTTTAACAATAAGCATTACTAACGTGACCGAAACCACAGCAGTTATTGCACAGGCAATGATCACCGGCACAAGGACGTTTTGGCCTTTTTTAGGAAGCTCCGCTGCCGCTGATCCACCCGCTTCAGACTTATCAGTAACCTCAGGCGCATCTGTTGCAGGTGCCTCGGTAACGATCGGTTCTTCGGTAGGAGTTGGTTCGGGCGTAGGATCAGGTGTCACAAACGCTTCCTCGCCCTTTATTTGAATCAGCTTCAGATCATCTGCCAGGGCATCCATCCACCTGTTTTTATCATAGTTATCGGCGGCAATCGTGATGGTCAGGGTCCCGCTTTTTACCGCGATTTCCGTCGAATCATAATCCCTTACACCGGGCAAACATTCGAGTTCCTCAGAAAAATCACCGGAATCGAGACGTATGACAAAATAATCTGTATTTGACGCAGACCACATCCAGGCGGAAAATTCGTATACTCCGACGGGAAGATCTGTGATCGTCTGCGTTACGGATACCTCTTCTTCACTGTCCGGATTTGATTCCTTTCTTAACGCGATGTACGTTTCACTCGGAAAGGCATTTTTCCCTATGTCGTAATAGTAATTACCGATATACAGATTCATCGTGCCAACCGGAATGTTCATTGTCCAGCCGTCAATAGCTCCCCATTGTCCGCCCGGACCCATCTCGAAAGATCCGTTTACGATATAGTTTTTTTCTGTTTCAGCATCAGTGCCCGGCGTAACGTCAATTTCCGCAGCCGCAGCCGGTACAGTTGCCAATACGATCATAAAAACCAGCAGCAATGCGGCAGTTCTGATATGCTTCATACGTTTTTCACCTATCCCTTTCGCATAATTACTTGGCGATCACTACGCCAGACCAGGAATAATAGTCATCCGGAACCACGATAACAGCAGTCATTTCCGGTACTGAAGAAACCTTTTTCAGTGCACCGTTTTCATAGCGGTACGTTACCGTATCGCTCTCGGCGCGGTAATAAAAGCCCTCCAGATATCCTGTTTTCAGCGCAAGATATCCCTGTGTTATCTGCTCGTAAAAGAACGGATTCAAGGATTCTTTTTCACGCCCTTCAATAACTTCCCCGATAATATTGACCGCTTCAATACCGGTTTCCTCAGCGTGGTCATTCCAGCTGGCGATCACGATCATCTCCGGATTGTTCTTAACTGCCTGCAGCCAGGCTTTAGTATAAAGATCGCCGTTTTCTCTTGACGTCGGCGCGGAAGACGAGGCAAGGTCATTATGATCTCTTGAGAAGCCCGGATTGATTCCGTAAACCTCGGATCCGTCATATTGACGGTCAAAAACCCACCCGTACATACCTGTTTCCGTCAAACCGTTTTCTTCGCGAGTTTTCCACCCCTCGGAGGTGTGTCCGCCCGCAGGCCGTATGGTGAAGCGATCTTCTTCATCACTCCAGGAATAAAAAGCAGGAGAAGTAAAGTTGACAAAAAGAGGTTTATTTTTCCAGCAGTACGTCTGATCCGGATACTTTGTTGCGTAGCTGTAGAAAATATCCATCTCCTTTTTCATTCCCTCTTCATCGTTCTGCAGAAGCGGCTGCCCGCCGGCAAAGCATAGCTTCGGTGTTTCCTCACCCAGACGTTTAGCAGCTTTAAATATTTTGTTGATATTCGTTGCAATGTTTCCGGAATCTGCCAGATGGTTATTGGTATCATCCAAAATCAGATAGTCAATACCCCACTGATTAAACATCCGGAAATCATATTCCAGCTTTGCTTCGTCGGAAGTAGCGTAACGGCCGAATCTGACAGGCTCAACTCTTGTTTCTTTTACCCAGTGATGTGTGTAGTATGCCGGATTCGATGATTCAGATTCCCACCAGACTGTGTACCACATACCGACCTGGGA
>JAFWQX010000189.1 GCA_017508875.1 Clostridia bacterium
CTCTCTGAGCAGTCCGAGTATCTCGCTGTCGGTCAACAACTTGCCCTTCCTTCACGTATTTTTCCCGAATGGCCTTCAGCAGTACCATTCTACACTAATTGACAACACTTTGCCCGGTTTTTTTCCACTTGCACCGTGTCGGAAGGAGGAATGTACGGCCGCAGCTCTATGATTTTCTAATTGCGGCCGTATTTGAAGGGCGGAGCGAGGCGCGGTGTACGGCCGCAGCTCTGTCTTTTTCCAATTGCGGCCGTATTGGTAAGGTGGGTCGCACGGCCGCATTTCTCTTCTTTCCCTTTTGCGGCCGAATAAATGAGCAAAGCGCACGGCCGCAGCTCTGTCTTTTTTCAATTGCGGCCGTATCGGTGAGGCGGGTCACACGGCCGCATTCCGCCTTTTCCCTTTTTGCGGCCGTCTAAATGAGCAATGAGGCCGCTTTTCAACCTTTTGATCTTTGGCGAAGCCGAATGAATAGCTAAGAATTTTGTTTGACCGAAATGCGATTTGATGGAGGGAGCGCATGAGACCCAAAATTCGTGCTATCATTCGGTTCGCCTCTAAACTCTGAACTCTTAACCCTCTTCCCTCATCACTTCATCAATTGCCGCCCACAGCTCTTCGATGCCTGTGCGGTCGAGCGCGGAAACGGGATAAAAGTTTTCAGCGGAACCTGCGCCGAGCGAAGCGGATATTGCCCGCACGCGCTCCTTGCACTTCATTCTGGAGAGTTTGTCGCATTTGGTAAGAACGACAGCGTGCGCAAGGCCGGATTCGCGGATCCAATTATACATCACTATATCGTCTTCGCTCGGGTCGTGGCGCACGTCGAGCAGCAATATGACCATATAAAGCTGGGGTCGCACGTTCAGGTACTGCTCTATCACCCTGCCCCAGAGCGATTTCTGATCCTTCGAAACTGCCGCGTAGCCGTAGCCGGGAAGATCCACGAACATCAGTTCGTCGTCAATATTATAAAAATTTATCTGTCTGGTCATCCCCTGCGTACTGCCGCTGTATGCGAGCCGTTTGCGTCCGACGAGCGCGTTGATCAACGACGATTTTCCGGCGTTGGAACGGCCTGCGAATGCGATCTCGAGCATGTCGGTAACGGGATACTGTTCCGGTTTCACAGCAGATATTACAAAGCGCGGATTTTTAACCAGCATATCAGCGCCCTCCTTCGGCGGCGAAATGGTCGCTCAGATTTTTCAGAAAAGTTCTGCGGTGGATCGGACTTATCCCGAGCTCCCTGATCGCGGCATAATGTGCGGCGGTGCCGTAGCCTTTATGCGCGGCAAAGCCGTAGCCGGGATACTGTTTATCGTACTCCTCCATAAGGCGGTCACGCGTGACTTTCGCGAGTATCGAGGCAGCGCCTATCGTGACGGAGAGCGCGTCGCCGTGCGTGATCGAAAGCTGCGGTATTTCTATTTTTGGCACGTGAACGTGATCGACAAGTATTGTTTCCGGTTTTATCGCTCCTAAGCGCTCTGACGCGTCTTTTAAGGCATTTTCGACGGCGCGGCGCATAGCAAGGTACGTTGCGTTTAAAATGTTCATACGGTCAATTTCCTCGCTGTCTGCGAGGCCGACGCCCCAGCCGAGCGACATCTCTTTTACCGTTTCAAAAAGTGCGTCGCGTTTTTTCGGGGTCAATTTTTTAGAATCGTCTGCTTCCGGAAACGGGCCTTGGGCTCTGAAAATAACGCATCCCGCTGCGACGGGACCAGCCAGAGGTCCTCTGCCCGCTTCGTCAAGTCCCGCGATGATTTTTATGCCCTTCTCCGCAAGCCCGCGCTCATATTTAGTAAGTTCAAAAAAGTGTTCTTCTGTCATAAAGAGACTGCCTCCCCCGCACATGAAGGCGCGGCGATCCCGGAGACAGGCGGCCGGTCAAGCGATATTCTTCCGAGCTTTCCGCCGCGGAAATCGTCGAGCACCATTGCGCACGCGCGGTCAATATCCGCCACGCCGCCCTTTCTCATGCAGCCTTTTTTTATTGCCGCCGCCTCGAGCGCGGGAAAACCCACCGTCCCGATGCGTGAAAGAACTGCGTTGTCCGGATCCGCGTCTCCGGCCGAAAGCAGCTTTTCCTCGTCGATAGAATATTTTTCGGCAAGTACTCCCGGGTAATTGTCCAGAATATACAGCAGCAGAAACGAGGCGATCTCGGCGCGGTCGAGTATATCGTCTTTTATGGATCCGATGCTCGCGAGGCAGTACCCGGTGCGCTGGTCGTCAAATTTCGGCCATAACAGTCCGGGAGTATCGAGCAGTACGATGCTCTCGTCTACTCTTAGCCATTGTTCGCCGCGCGTAACTCCGGGCCTGTCGCCCGTAACGGCGGAGGCTCTTCCGCAAAGCTTGTTTATAAAAGTGGATTTCCCGACGTTGGGAATACCGACGACCATCGTTTTTACCGTGTATTGACGCATTCCGCGCTCTTTTTTTCGCGAGAGTTTTTCGCTCATCAATTCGAGCACCGCCGCTTTCACGGCTTTAACGTCGGATCCGGTTTTGGAGTCGGAGCTGATCAGTCTGATGCCGCGCGATCTGAATTCTTTAACAAATGCCTCGGTAACGGCGGGATCGGCGAGATCTGATTTATTCGCGACAACGACGCGCGGCTTGTTTTTCAGGATGCGGGCGATCTCAGGATTTTCGGAAGAAGAAATTGCCCGTGCGTCAAGCAGTTCGACGACTGCGTCCACTTTGGACAGGTTCTCCGTTAAAAGCCTCCTGGCCTTCGCCATATGCCCGGGGAACCACTGGATATTGACCTGGTTTCCCTTTTCATTATCTGCGTTCATACTTACCTCGCTTCTGGTTTTTCGGACAACGGATCGGGAGCCGGATCTCCGCTGCCATTGCCAGGTCCCTGACCGTCGCCTTTCTGAGGCATTGTCCCTTCCGTACCGGGCTGCACTTCGCCCGTGACCGGCGGATCATCACCTGTAAGAGGCGGATCTCCCGGCTGAGGAGGCACGTACGTTCCGTTCCGGATAGCCTCCAGGGTATCGAGCGGCGTATAGTCGATCACAGGATTACCGTCGAGGTAGATCGTTTCGAGCGCGGGCATTTTTATTACTTCGTTTATCAGCCAGATATAATTATCACGCACGTCAAGCGTGGCAAGTTTCGGGGCTTTTTCCGCTCCGGCAAGGCTGAAGATAGTGTTAGCGCGTACGATAAGCGTCGTAAGTGATTCCATTCCGCTAAGATCAGGAAAGGCGCGCAATGCATTGTACGTTGCGTCAACGTATTCAAGTTTCTTCAGTCCCGCGATCGCATCTAGCGACGGTACCATCCCGTTCGACATATAAAGCGTTTTAAGCTCGGTAAGGTTCGAAAGGGCGCTAATATCAGAGATGCCGGCTTCGTTGTTGTCCGCGTCTATCCTGAAGCTGTTGCTGATGTTGAGATATTCGAGTGAAACGCAGCCTTCCAGCCCGGAAAGATTTGTGAGCCTGTTGGTCTGGATATCGAGACGTTTCAGAGTTTTCAATGAGCCGAGCGCGGAAACGTCCGTTATGAGATTGTTGGAAGCATCCAGTATTTCGAGCATCGGGAGCGTTCCCGCGGGAGAGATATCCAGCCCTTTTTCGCGGTCTCCGGTCATAACGGTGAAGTTTTTGGCAATATTAAGCGTTCTCAGATTTTTCAGTGAAGTGAGGGGCGTAAAATCGGCGATCCTGTTGCCCATGAGGTCAAGTTCTTCGAGTGACGTGAAATATGTTATTTCGCGTATGCTGACGATCCCGCTTACACGCGCCGTGAAGCTTTTTATTTCCGCCAGATCAGCCGGATAAATGCTTCCGATGTTTCTGCCTATCGCTTCTCTCACCGCGTTTTCGAAATTTATGTCGGTGAATGTTATAGGAACTTCGGTCTGGGGCGTGGGACTGGGCACGGAAGTCACGAGCGATACCGGTTCTTCCGTGGGCGGTGCCGTAAAGACGTTGTTTATCGTCACGGGCGGAAGTTCAGGAACGTTGTTAACGCGGCATCCTGATAACAGCAAGGTCAATGCAAGCGCCGATATTGCGCATACAGCAACAGTCCTGATAATTACAGATATGAATCTACGCCGCATTTTCACTCCTTTCCGTCCTACCGATGCCGGCTATGCTAAATCGACAGGAACGATCTGACTGAAATTCCCCGCTTCCCTGCTTTTCCCGTCAGACCAGACGCAGAGCTTCCCTTCCGAAACGAAAAGGACGTTATTGATGAGGCTGTCGAATATGATGGTGGATTCGACAGATGAAGATATCCGTTTAAAATATCCGGAATCGGCGAGGTCAAGCGATATGCCCCCGTAGCCGTAACTGCGCAGGAGCAGATATTTATCGACGTCCGCGCCGTAAAGTCTTATCTGCTCGTTCATGTTGTACTGTTCTACCGCGTTTCCGTTGCCTATCAGTGCGATCATATCGGATTCCGGAAGCGTAAAGAGTACGAACGGTTTTTCCAGATATTTGTATATGTTTGATGATATCTCAGATATCAGAACCGGTTTCAGGCCGGTGCTGTAAATGTTTACGCGGTAAAGCGCGCCTTCTGCAAGCTGATAATAAAGGTAGTTGGTTTCTGAGTCATACAGACTGCGCTGGATGCCTTCAACGTATATCAGTTTCTCTACTTTTCCCTTTCCGTCAGCCCGGCATATCCTCTCCCCGTTCCCTTCAGGCACTGTGTATATGATCAGCCCGTGTTCGGAAGCGGCGTATATGATGCGTTTAATTTCTTCCGCGACAGTCTTCACGGACTTTCCGTTAAAGTACATGAGCGAGCCGTACGAACCGGAAGCGTTTTCGACATAGATATAGGATATTGCCGCGTTTGAATTGAACTTTCTTTGTTTCGTCGGATTTTCGTAGATCGTTGCCTGCTTCGTAACGTCTACGGGACTGCCGCCCGAAATTTCGGATACGAGACCGCCTTTATTGTCCAGGATCAGAAGGGACTGTCCTCTGTGGCAGTAGATATATTTGTCTTTCGCGGAGAAGCCGTAAGGCTGGTAGTAGGAGATGTTTTCGGCGACCGGGCGTTCGGCGCCGCCGGAAGTGTAGAGTGTGAGCGTGGCAGTGCCGGCTTCCTGATCGATATCTTTAAGGAAAAGGAGCCCCGCGTTTCCGGTAACGTAATAATTATCCGGAACGGTTTCGGAAGGAGCGGCCAGCTCCGTTACCTGCTTCCCTTTAATGACCTTGAGTGAATTGTCCGTGCCGGAAATGACGGTCAGCGTTCTGTCGCCCGTCATTGAAAACTGTTTTACGCCGGAAGCCAGAGGTCTGCGGCGTTCGGCGGAAATGTCGTATTCATACAGTTCATTGTCACGGACGTAAAGCACGCTGCCGGTGCCTGTGACGTGTACGGCGTCGCTGACTGTATCGTCGATGGGCAGTGCAGTCTTATCACTTCCGCCGAGCACGTAGAGGCCGCTCTTTTCGTCGGTAAAAACGAAGGGATACATAAAACTGCGGCCGAGGCCGTTGTCCCCGTCGCTCCTTAAGCGCGGGTTCTTTTTCGGAAGCAGTGTGAATATGCAGATCACTATGACGGCAACGATCAGCATTGCCGCGAAAAAGCGTACGTATCCTTTTATATCGCGTTTAACGAATATGCCTTTTTTCTCTTTTTGCGAAGCGGGAGTTTCAGGCTCCGGCTGCGGCAATTCTTTATCCGTCATTGTTACTCGCCCTTTCTGTCGGGTTTGAAGTCGCCTGTTATCATAGAAAGATCGTACGGAGTAGCCTGGTAGACGTAATAATTCAGCCAGTTCGCGTAGAGCAGATATGCGTGGCTGCGCCATTGATGGAAAGGCTTTTTAGTCGGGTCATCGTCCGGGAAATAATTTTCCGGGACGGCTATATCGAGCCCTTTTTCTACGTCCCGCAGATATTCGAGTTTGAGTGTGTCTCTGTCGTATTCGAGGTGCCCCGTCATAAATATCTGCCGTCTGTCGTGAGATGCGCAGACGCAGAGTCCTGCGACGTCGGAAAGGGCGAGTACGTCGATTTCAGGTACTTTTAGCACGTCTTTGAGATCTGTGCCGGTGTAGCGTGAGTGCGGAACGTAGAATATGTCGTCAAAGCCTCTTAAGAGTCTCGTCCTTTTATTCAGTACGTAATGCGGAAATACGCCGAACAGTTTTTTTCCGAGGTCGATCTTCGGCACTCCGTAGTGATAATACATTCCGGCCTGAGCTCCCCAGCAGATGTGAAGAGTGGTCGTCACGTGTTCTTTCGACCATTTCATCACGCGGCAGAGTTCCGGCCAGTATTTAACGTCTTCGAAGGCAAGGTTTTCCACCGGGGCTCCGGTTATGATCAGGCCGTCGAAGTTTTCATTGCTGACGTCGTCAAACGTCTTGTAGAACGCGTGCATGTGGTCTGCGGGTGCGTTTTTGGATTCGTACGTTCCGGGGTGGAGCAGTGTTATGTCTATCTGAAGAGGCGTGTTGGAAAGCATGCGCATCAGCTGTGTTTCGGTGACGATCTTAGTAGGCATAAGGTTCATTATGGCTATCTTCAGGGGACGTATGTCCTGACGGAAAGCCATATCTTCGTCCATCACGAAAACGTGTTCTTTTCTGAGCGTTTCTCTCGCAGGCAGATTTCCGGGTATTTTTATCGGCATCTAACAATTCCTCTTTTTCGGCCCGTTTGGGGCAATTTCTCTTACGGAGCCTCGCGGTGCATTGTCCGCGCCAAGGTTCCGGAGTACGTTTGATTTTATCATTTATGCGCCATTAAATCAAGGATGGCGAAAAGATTGTCGGCAATCGCTGCGGGTGAGATGAACATGCCTCCGTAGTTTCCGGTGGCGCTGTTATGGGTGTCGGGGAAGCAGCCGTCGAACGCGCCTTTTGCGTAGTCGTCGTACGTTTCGGGGATGTTGTGCGGCATCCATTTTTCTTTTGTGTGGTCGATCATCCACCTCGCTGCGGCGAGCGTTATCCCCTGCCTGAATCTCAGCCAGTCTATCTCGGGATCGAGTTCGGCCCAGTTTATTCCGCCGGACGCCGACTGCGAGAAGACGGCGAGCACCTCCCATTGTACGTGATCGCGCACCCAGTTTGCGAAGTACCAGTCGCTCGAGCAGAGGCAGGGTTTCGTGTTGTAGAGCATAGGCATATCAGCCGGTTCCCAGAGGTGCGTGAACGGGAGCAGCGTTCTTATCCAGTATACCGCTTTTTGTTTGTATTTTTCTTCGCCCGTGAATCTGTACGCGTTGATACAGGCGACCGCGGCGTGTCCCGCGGCGAGCAGATTTGCGGCATGAAGCGGTGTTTCCCAGAAGTCTCCGCCTTCGGGCCTGATGCAGCTGTCGCAGGAATCAACGGCTTTTAAAGCGAGGCTGCCTATCCTCTGCGCTTCTTCTTCAAATCCGGCTGTGTTTTTAAGCTCTGAGGCAATGCCGAGCAGAGTGATAGCCGGGAGCATGTTCATGTCGAGCGCGGTGTCTTCGGCGAGGCCCATAGGCTCGGCGAATATGCGGGCAACGGCGAAATCGTCTTTTAAGTAGTGCCTGCCGTTCGGTTCGAAACGGAACGTGCCGTCAATGCGCTGATCTTTGAGAATGTTGTCCGCGCGTTCGATCATACGGCGCGCTTTCTCCGCCAGAGCGACGTTGTCCCCCGCTGCCTGCGAGGAGCCGTTTTTGTTCGCGTTTTTTTCGTCGCAGATCCGTATTTTTTCGAGGAGGCCCGGGGTCTCTTCATTGTCCGGAAAAGCCTGAGTAAATCGTCTTACGCAATACGGTACGGCGAATGAATAAGCGTTTCGCTGCGGATATCCAAAGCCTTTTTCGCCGTTCCAAAGGTTCGTGTTGAAATGGTGCGCTATTTTTTTCAGAATTTCTTTATATGTTTCCGGATCATCCATTCCGGGAAGCTCCGGAAGGCCTTTTCGCATAACGTATCTCGCGATCGCATCAGAAGAATTGCCCTTGCACACGAATATTACGGCGTCCATCCTGAACTGTTCATACAGATGTACCTCCATAGGCGGCTCGGCGTAAATCTGATTTTCATCCTTGAGCCCTTCCGCCTGAGGCAGCATGAGCCCCATCAGAGAGTTGTCGTCGCGGTCAATGAAATTAGGCACTGCGAATACCGGCTGCGGACAATGTATTTTGTAGTTGAACCATCTCGATGCCCATTTGCCCGGATCCCAGCAGAGCGCGATCGCGTCGCCTTCGTGCGAGACTGCCATACACGGGATAGATACTTTATTGACGAACGGTGCATATTTTTCGGACCACGGGTACCTGAACCAGTCGTTTCCGCTCGACCATTCCCTGCCGGTGACCCAGTCGATTCCGGGAAAGATCGCATCTGTTTTCTCCGTGCCGAAAGAATCGCAGCCTACCTTCAGCCACGGCCCTCTGAGATAGCGAAGATACATATTTTCATTTGCCTTAACGCGCATGCTGTAACTGAGTTCCGGGGAGTTTTTGGAGAGGGATACCGTTACAGTTCCTTCAAGTACAGGACGGGTAAAAGGATAATGCATCCACGGTGCGAACGAGGTGCCGTCGAGCAGAGATTGAACGACCGTCGATCTTACTTCGAAAAGTACGTCAATACTGTCTTCGTTCTCTTTCAGGCTGTACGTTTCAGCCTCCAGGCGCATAGGTATCTCCTGGTCGCGCACGAGAACCTCTCCCAGATGGTCAAGCACCGCGAGCAGTTTTCCGTCCGTATTATAGATCTCGCAAAAGCCCCATCCGCTGAGTCTTTTAAACCACACAAGCTTAACAAAAGCGTTTTCCAGCTCGAAATGATCTCCTCCGTAACTGGCCTTCCTGTAACGCGGCATAACTGTATTGTCCATATTTAAACTCTCCTCTTAAATTTTTGCGTACAAAAAATGGAACCTGCATTTCACAGGTTCCATTATAATCATTCTACTCAAACAGAGCAAGTGGAATCAACTAATCAGCTGATGGTCTTCCATTTCTCGTTTGCTTTCTGCTCAAGAGCTGCCATACCGTCGACAAGGCTTGCCTGTCCGTTCAGAGCTCTCGTAAGAGCAGTACTCAGGTTAGAAGAGGAGAAGATGTCAGCGATCTCGGGAGGAAGCAGGCAGTTAAACTGACCTACGGTAGCGTAGTCTTCAGCTTTATAAACGCAAGCGTCCCAGTTCTTATCGCTCCACTCGTCATTCGGATGCTTCCAGAAGTCGTCTTCCTTAAGTGATGCAAGCAGCGGAACAGAACCGCCGGTCTGGCCGTTGAATGCTCTCTGGCCTTCCTGAGTATAGAAGTAAAGAGCAAATGCTGCGGCAGCGTTAGGATTGCTGGTGCGGTTGAATACGCCCCATCCGGAAGAACCTGCGCCAAATGCAGGATGTTCAAAGAGCGGAAGGTTGATAAGATCCCATTTTACAGCTTTCTGATCATATACTTTAGCCTCAGCGTTAATGCTGGGATAAACAAGATATTTGAAAACAGATTCCTTACCGCCGAAGTCACCGCCGATCATAAGGTCGATGTAACCCTGCTGGCATGCGTCGAGAGCTTCCTGGATCGCTTTCAGAGTATCGCCGGAAGTGATGTCGATCTTCTTATCTTTAAGGCTGAACCATTTGCCTCTTCCTTCGTAAGCTTCAAGGAAAGGAATGAACTGAGGAGCGTACGGCATATTCAGAGTAGCGCCGTAGTAATCATCGTCAGTGATCTCTTCGCAGAGCTGAAGGAATTCATGCCAGGTCCATTCAGGGATAACGCGGGAGGTAAGGGATTTAGAAGAAATAGCATCTGCGTTATAGATGAACAGCAGCTGGTTAAAGTCGCGAGCAATATAATACAGGTGATTATTGATCATACCGGCATCATAAATACCGCTGTAAACGTCACCGCGGTCAATATCAAGTACTTCCATATAGTACTCGAGCGGCATCAGAGCGTGCTGCGTAACAGCATAGTTATACGCGCTGACTTCTGCAAAATAGAAAACGTCGCCGATATCACCGCTGGAAATACGGGTGTTAGGGTCGCTCGCAGAGTAGTCTCTCTGAACAGTTACTTTCGGATACTGCTTCTGGAATGCTTCAATAAAAGCATTTGCAGCCTGCTTATTATCCTCGGTGGAACCGCCGGAGTAAGAGAACTTTATGCTTCCTTTAACTTCAAGCTCTCCGCCTTCGGGAGGTTTAGTAACGACACCGGTCTGCTCGGGAGCTTTATTACAACCCACGAGAGCAATGACACCGACAACTGCCAGGATGAGAGCAAGAACTTTTATCGTAATTTTTTTCATCGGATCTACCTCCATATTTTTATATTAATATAATATCACTTTTCAAAATTTTGTCAATAGTCAATTGTGTCTTTCCAGGTATACCGCATAAAATATCATACGGCAAACCTTTTATGCCGCTACTGCCAGTTCGCATTGACGTTGTCCTGGATCTTCTGAAGCAGATCATCCATCGGAACGTTGTCAACGTCTGCGGCGTGCGCGGAAATTGCCTCGCCCACACTGTCGCCGAGTTCACGCGCGGCGTCGATCAGCATATGGGCGGGAAGCGTCGCAGGATAGTCATATTTGTTATAAAGCGAAAAGACCGATGTGTTCTTTCCGGCTACAGGGTATTCTCTCCAGAAACGCCTGCTGTTAGCCGATATCAGAGCGGGTACGCGGAAGCCTGTCGTTCCGGCCAGAGCAACAGCTGCCTCGGGAACCAGTGCATAGAGGGCAAGCTGAACTCTGATCTCGTCTTCCATCAGTATATCGCTTTCCGAATAATCTTCCGGATCGTAATCTCTCACTCTCACAGCCAGTCCGATCGTTTTTACTCCGATGTTAAAGTAATACGGATCTTTCAGGTCTTCATCTTCTGCCTTGAACCTCGGGAAATGCGCAAATTCCCAGGAGAAATCGGCGTCCCTGAGCGCTTCCTGCCAGTTTTGAAGATCGGCGTGCGAAATGACGGCGATACCGATATTTTTAAGTTCTTCGCCTTTCATTTCAGCCGGAGTTTTATCATAAACATATCCGGCAGCCAGAAATTCTTCACTGAACATTTTTAATCCGGCAGAAACTTTGGGATCTGTGAGATTCAGAGTCGCGGAGCCTTTTTTAGGATCGCTCGTTTTGAAGAGATCTCCTCCTCCGCCCAGAGCGAAAGCGCCCCAGACAGAAAAGTCCGTGTAATCAAGAGCTATCGGTTTTTCGATCCCGGCTTCTTTAATTGCTTTTACACACTCAAGAACATCATCCCATGTCCATTTGTCAGACGGAACAGTGAGTCCTGCTTTTTCGAATACGTCGAGATTCACGAGAACAGCTTTGTTTTCATATTCAGTAGGAATCATATAAAGGCGGTTTTCATAGAGCGCGTCTTTATAAGCCGCATCGAAAAGATCGGAGTCAGGATAGAGTTTCCTGAAGTTTCCGCTGGTATATTCTACAAGACCGGTAAGGTACGGAGAAAGATCCATCACGTATCCTTTTTCAACGTATTTTGCGAGGCGGTCTGAATCTACCAGGAACACGTCGCCGATACTTCCGTCCTCTACTCTCTGATCAAGAGTGGCGAAATACTCTTCGTACGAAAGTTCGTTGTCGTTGGTGATCTCAACGCCGGGATACTGCATAACATATTCCTGAATGAACATGAATGCAGAAGTATCATTCTGGGCAGTTCTGTAAGTAGAGAGCGTAATTATTCCGCCCAGTTCTTTAGGCGAGGGTTTCGGAGTACGGTATACGTCGGGACCGGAATCCTCTTCGTTACTTTTTTTCTTACCGCAGGCCGCAAACATTGAGACAAGGAGAGCCAGCGCTAAAAAGAGACATATATTTCTAACGAATCTTTTTTTCATTTTACGTCCTTCCCTCCCTTACTCGATAACACCGATACGCTCGATACCGGCGGCAAGCTTCTTCTGTCCGATTATGAATACGATCAGGACCGGAAGCAGGACCAGCAGACATCCGGCAAACAGTGTCGGTTCTGTCATAGCTTTGGTTATCGCGCTGTCGCCTGCACCGCTGTCGCCCATAAGGTCCGCGAAGTACTGTCTGATATTCTGCAGCTTCGGCTGAAGCGTCATCATTTTATCCTTATACATATACATCGGGGCTTCGTAGTTATCGTTCCAGTGCCATACGAACGAGAATATGAATACGATCGCGATAGCCGAACGTACAAGCGGGAGCATTATCTGAAGAAATACGCGGAACGGTCCGGCGCCGTCGATCCTCGCTGCGTCGTCCATTGCGTCGGGTATTCTCTGGAAGAAGTACATATAAATCAGCGCGAACAGGCCGCCTCTGATTCCGAGGCCGAACAGTGTAGGAAGCAGGACCGGCATGAACGTATTGATCATTCCGAGTTTAGACCAGATTCCGTATGTGGCTATGATCATCGTCTGCGGCGGAATAAGCAGCGCAAGGATGACCGTCAGGAATACGATATTTCTCCCTTTGAATTTGAAACGTCCAAGTGCATATCCTATGATAGCGCATGATACCGACTGAAGTATGGCGCTTCCGAATGACGTTATGCACGTATTCAGGAACGACGACATAAATACTTTTTCACCGGTCTCGCCTTTAAACATACCGAAGTACGAGAGGCCCTTGAACGCATCGGAGTAGTTCTTCCAGTAA